>PBVL01000006.1 GCA_002728675.1 Gammaproteobacteria bacterium | reverse complement strand
GTAGGTATCGAGCTCTCCCCGCATTGCTTTACGCAAGAGATCGACGCTCGCCTCCACGTCATCATCGGCAGTGAATTCGCGAAAATTCATGTATTTCAGCTCATGCTCGGCGTAGCCGAGCATCTCGCACCAAGCGCGATTGGCGCTGTTGAGCCGCCCGCTGGCATCTGCGCTCGCGATTGGGGTCGGTGCGTTTTCGATAATCAGAGCAAGCAGCTCCTCACGTTGGCGCAGGCGTTGCTCGACCGCCCGGCGACGGGTGACGTCGACTGATACCCCGAGCACCGCCGGCTCTTCGGAGCCGGAGATGCGGAAGGGGATCCGATTGGTTTCGAGGTAGCGCCGGTTGTTGCGAACGTCGGTGAAGGGCTGCTCCGGGCGCGAAAGGGGGCGACCGGATTGGATGACCTGGTCGTCATCGGCCTGCATTCGCTCAACCTCGCCGTGTTCGATATGCAGATCTTCCTGGCGTTTCCCGGTCAGCGTATCGGGGCTTTCCGCTGAGTAAGCCTCCGCAACCGCACGGTTTGCCAAAATGAACCGCCCGTGCTCGTCCTTGGCAAAAATCATATGCGGCACTAGGTCGATGACTTGCCGTAACCGGGTTTCGCTTTCGCGGCTGACGCGCTCCAGAGTTTGCGTCTGAAGTCTGACGAGAAAGTAAACGACGATCGTCGTCAGAGTGACAAAGAGCCAATCCTTGTAGCTGTTGAAGCGGGTCAAGGTCTCCGGGTCGTCGACGAAACGATCGAGGATCCATTCGGCCAATAGGACCCACAGGAAACCGAATACTGCGTAGACGCTCGATATCGTAAGACTGACCGCTCGGCCGTGGCGTGACATCGGTCCGGTGGAGGCTTGGAATTTGATGGTGCTCATTGGTTCGCGTTCTACCGACGGATGAACGAGACCTTCCCCTAAAGCCTTGAGTTCGTCCAGCCCTTGTTTGCTTGTCTAGCGGGCACTAGCACGCTGGCGCAGCCGTCGAATGCCAGCCCAGGTTTGCCCTGTCCCCGTTTGCCCGCTCCCCGTTTGCCCGAAAGGCACTTGTGCACCGGGGCTTGCGGCTGGAGCGGTAACAAGAGGCTCCGTGCGTCCGCCGATAATCGCAGCGACCGGAATTCCGTCCCGGTACAGCACCCGGTTACCCGGCATTGCCGGAACTTTTTGCCCCGGAGTAATGATGCCCGCGAGATTTAAGGGATCGACCGCGCTCAAGCTTATTTCCTCCGGGTTACCCGAAGAGGAGCGGACCGAGCGCAGCTCCGCGACCGCTTCGGGTAGGGCGAACTGTTCTCCCGCGAAGCCGGCGACGAACCGGCCACCTCGAACCTCGCCGCGGTCCTCCAGTCGACGATAGACGCTGAGTAGATCCCGCCAGGGCGGAAGGCCCGATTCCCGTGCAAGCACGCGTTTGCAGACCACACCATATCGGGTGAGCAGGGTGCGTGCGATGGCGGCAAGCCGTTCCTCTGCAGTTGTGCTCGAGAGCCTGAGCGCCGACCAACGACCGCCCCCGTCCGCCGGTGGCTCATCCGAGAGCGGGTTCCCGATTTGGGCCTTGACGAATCCCCGTCGGCGGCGGTTTCGCCGAGTGGGGCCGCGCAGCAGTGCGCGCAGCCCGCCAAACCCGTCTGAGGTCACTAGACCCGCGCCAACCAGTTCTCGCAGCGCATCTTCGATCTGGAATGCGAGCAAGCTTGTCCGATCGGCCAGGTCTTCAGCGAACTGGGCTCCGCCTGATTGCAGGCATTCCACTACCCGTTGGGCGATAGGGGAGACCCGCGCCGAATTGCGCCCCCAGGCGTCGTCGTTTGGGCCCCAGACCGAGAGTGCCCGGCGGGAGACGAACGCGACGGGGAGCTGCTTTCCGCGGTCGATCGCCTCTTTGTCGGGGGCCGGACGCAGCCACGAAATCTGTCCCGACAAGCAGAGTTGATCGAGCCATCGGGACGAATAGGCAGCCACCCGGATTGGCAGCAGGTCGTGCTCCCACGCCTGAGCAGAGGCGCTTACGCCAGCGAGCTGTTCCAGGGTACGAGTCAAACCTTCGGGGCCTCGATGCTGATTACCTTCCCCGATGCCGTGCCACTGGAAGAGAAAACGCATGTAGGCAGCCGCCGACACCGGTTCGATCTCGCTGCGCAGCCGGCTGACGGTGTAGCGGTGGATGCGCGCCAGTAATCGCCGCTCACACCACTCATCCTCGCCGCTTTCGATCCCTTCGGGGCTGAAGGAGCCGCGCAGGGCAAAGCCTTCGGCTTCAAGCGCGGTCAGCGCGGCCTTTAGTCGAAGCCGGGGCAATGCAAGCTGGCTCGCTAGCGTTTGGATTGCCACCGGGCCCACTCCGCTCAGCCGGGACCGAAGGACGGCCACCAGCGCTGTCTCGGGGGCGAACGGGGTCACATAACCAGCCGGCGGTGTAGCCGAGGGGCGCACGAAAGCCTCGGGATAGAGGGCGCTGAATTCAGTCAGGCGTTCGGCTGCGCACCAAATACCTTTCTCTGACCACTGGACCCGTCGTACCCGGCTCTCGCCCAACAGGACATCGGCGACTTCGCCTTCACATTCCCGATCGGTCATGAAGCCAAGGGTCATGAGTGCATCGTGTAGATCGTCGGGAGTGGATGTATCGGGCCACGCTTCGGCGCGGACCCGGGCAATGGCATCCGCGTCGAGCTGGGCGAGGTCGCTTGCTTCACCTGGGTTGAGCCAGCGCCGCGATACCACAGCCCGCGTTCGCCGCTCCTCTAGTGGAGCGTCGTCCAGGTAGGCGTAGGGTTTGGCGGAAAGTACCTCGCTTGCAAGTGGGGAGGGCTCGGTGGTGTCGGTGGTGGCGAGGCGTACCTCGCCGCGCTCGATAGCTTCCAGCAGTTTGACTGTGCCGTCGAGATCCATTGCTTCGTGGAGCGTATCGAGAAGGGTTTGAGCCACAAGTGGATGGTCGGGGATCTCTCGATGACCGGCGAGATTCTCGGCACACGCGAGCTGATCGGGAAAGACCACCGAAATCAAGTCCTCCGATTGCATCCGTTGCACCGGGGCTGGGACCTTCTTGCCCCCGTAAAACCGGGGCACTGCGAGGGCGATGTTCGCGTTCCACCGCCAGCGCACGGTAAACATCGGCGATGCGAGGACCGCTTGCTCGAGAACCTCCTGGAGGGTTTTCGCACTCAGGAAGCGGGCGACGTCGTCGAGTGGAAAGCTGTGGGTTTCGCCAAGCGAGAGGATGATGCTGTCTTCCGTTGCGGCCGCTTGCAGCTCGAAGTTGAACTGCCGGCAGAACCGCTTGCGAAGCGCCAAACCCCAGGCGCGATTGATTCGACTTCCGAACGGGGCATGGATGACGAGCTGCATGCCACCGGATTCGTCGAAGAAACGCTCGATGCAAGGCGATGTTTGATCCGGTAAGCCGCTCAGGGTTATGTGGGCCGCGACGTAATAGTTGGCAAGCTGCGCAGCTGCCGCTGCTCCCGGTTGAAAAGCACGCTCGAGCTCGACGCTTAGCCCGCGCGCCAGCAGCTCGGGGGCGATCTTGGGCGAGCGCTCAAGCGCAGCCTCGATCGCGGTGCGAGTGAACCGCCTTTGGCGCGACACTGCGGCGGAAAGCTCATCCGTTCGACCGGGGGCTTCCCCCAGCCAGAAGGGCAACGTCGGTGGTAATCCACCGGCGTCCTCGACTCGCACCGTGCTCGCCTCTACGCGCAAGATCCGCCACGATGTGTTTCCGAGTTGAAAGATATCCCCGGGTAAGCTTTCGATCGCGAAATCTTCGTTTAATGTGCCAATTGGCAGGCCGGCCGGTTCTTGTACCACCGCATAATCGGCGGTTTCCGGGATCGCGCCCCCAGAGGTAAGCGCAGTCAATCGTGCGGCTCGACGTGGTCGAAGCCGCCGGTTGACGCCGTCTAAGTGCAGGTAGGCCCCACGCCGGCCCCTTCGGGTCGCGTAGCCTTCGCTGAGCATTCGCACGACATCCGTGTACTGCTCTTCTGCGAGCGATCGATAGGGAAACGCTCCCCGAACCAGCGAGAGCAGCTCTTCGAGGCCGCGTTCACCGCATGCCACTTCGGCGACGATTTGCTGGGCGAGCACATCGAGTGGTCCTGTGGGTACAGTGAGACGATCGAGGTTTCCTCGCTTGACCTCGTTCAGCAGGGCGACACACTCCGCGAGGTCGTCTCGACTGACCGGGACGAGACGCCCCTTCGGCACTCGGTTGACACCATGTCCGCTGCGTCCCACCCGTTGTAAGAAGGTCCCGATCGACTTGGGTGAGCTGATTTGAACCACCAGATCGACATCGCCGATGTCGATGCCGAGTTCAAGTGAGGCGGTGGCAACCAGGACGCGGAGCTCCGAATTACGCAACCGGTGCTCCGCTGAGAAACGCGCTTTGCGCGAAAGGCTGCCGTGGTGAGCGGCGACGTTTGCCTCACCTAAACGTTCGCTCAGCCGGGCCGCGATGCGCTCCGCGAGGCGGCGGGTATTGACGAAGATGAGGGTCGTGCGATGCGCCTCGATCAGTGAGTGCAGCTTGTCGTAGATTTCCTCCCAAGTATCTGCAGACATCACCGCTTCCAATGGGGAATCCGGAAGCAATAAGGCAAGGTCGCGCTTACGATGGTGTCCGGTATCGACGATCGCGGGCGCTTCGTCGTCTGCCTGCCCGACCAGGAAGCGGCCAAGCAACTCCGCCGGGCGTTGGGTGGCAGATAGACCGATTCGCCGCAACCGGCGGCCGCACAGGGCATCCAGCCGCTCGAGGGAAAGTGAGAGATGGGCGCCACGCTTGTTGCTCGCGAGTGCGTGGATTTCGTCCACAATGACCGTCCGAGCGGTCCCGAGCATACGCCGACCTCCTTCACTGGTGAGCAAAATGAAGAGGGACTCTGGCGTGGTCACGAGAATGTGCGGCGGGTATTTGACCATCGCCTGACGCGCCGCCGCAGGGGTGTCCCCGGTGCGGACTTGAGCACGAATGGCACCTTCGACGCCGGAACGTTCCAATGCCTGCTGGATGGCAGCCAACGGGGCTTCGAGGTTGCGGTGAATGTCGTTGCTGAGCGCCTTGAGGGGCGAGATGTAGACCACCCGGGTTTCATCGGGTAGGGGGCCCGCGCGAAGCTCACCGAGCAGTTCGTCGAGCGCCTGCAGGAATGCCGCAAGGGTTTTGCCCGAGCCGGTGGGCGCGGCCACCAGAGTAGGAGTGCCTTCGGCAATATGTGACCAAGTCGCAGCTTGAGCCGCCGTGGGCTGTCCCACATATTCACTGAACCACGCCTGAATTTCAGGTTGGAAGCGAGCCAAGGCGGTGGAAACGTCCACGGCTTGACCCAGAGGTTGCTTCACCAGGCGATTCTCACGTCGCGCGGACCATCCTCAATGCGCCGCAAGCCGCACCGAAACCGTTGTCGACATTGACTACCACGACCCCGGGCGCGCAACTCGCGAGGGTGGCATTGAGGGCGCTCGTGCCGCCGGCGGCTACTCCGTAGCCTGTAGAGGTTGGCACTGCGACGATCGCGCCCGGCACCAGACCACCGACGACGCTGGGTAATGCCGCATCCATACCAGCAACCGCGATAACCACTGCGAGCGAGCGAAGATCCTCCAGGCGTTCCATAAGGCGCCAAAGCCCCGCGACGCCGCAATCATAGGCCTCGAACGGGACCTCCCCGTAATAGCGCAGCGTGCGGACTGCCTCCAGGGCCACCGGGACGTCCGAGGTGCCGGCGGTAATGACCCCGATGCGGGCTTCACCCTTGTTCGGGTGTGGGTTTCCCAGGTATGCGGTGCGCGAAACCGGATCGTAATCGAGGCCGGCACGAGCTTTTTCGTCCAGAGCCTCGAAAACCGATGGTTCCAGACGAGTGATTAGTCCCCGTCCGTCGCCCTCGGAGAGCTGTGTAATTATTTCGTTGAGCTGCGCGACGCTCTTTCCTCGGCCGAAAATCGCTTCGTCGAAGCCGATGCGCTGGGTCCGTGTGGTATCCAGGATGAGCTGGCTCGCAGCCGGGGCTTGAGGCTCGTTGTCGCTCACGGTGCACCCTTGGTAGGCATGGATATGTGCACGAATGCGCTGCCCATCGCGTAGGGCTCGAAGCGCACCGGGACATTCGGTCGGTGGACGGCAAACTGGGCCCTGGTTTCCGTTGCGAGTTGTTCACGGGTTTTGGGGTCGATCGTCGAGAATGTGGCTTGATCGAGCTCGATTACCACCGCTTGCGCCCGTACTCTGCAGCGCACTGTGCGGGGTGCGAGGGTGTCGCGTATCGCGCTTTCCACCGCGTTCACCGCATTCAGGTCGCGGGCATCGATCGCGATGCCGGTCTCGATCCGGCTCGACAGGCAGGGGGCCGCGGGAAGCTCGGCGAGGTCGTGGAGCTGCAAATAACGGGCGATGGTCCGAACTCCGGATTTGTCGATGCCGGCTTCGACGTAGGGGTGGCGCACGCGGTGCTCTTCGGCGGCCTGAAGCCCGGGGCGGTAATCACCAAGGTCGTCGGTGTTCGTTCCCGACCATAGTGTCCGCGGAGTATGCGCCGCCATGGCGCCGTAGAGATTCGTTTTGCAGTAATAGCACCGATTGACCGGATTTGCCCGGTAGGCAGGATCGGAGAACTCTCCCGCGTTGAGAATTTCAAGGCGCCAACCTTCCCGCTCTGCGTAGTGCTGCACCCGCGTCGTCGCCTCGTCAGGAACCGCGGGGGATACTGCGTGAAACATTGTGACATCGGGATGATGGCGACCGGCTGCGACTGCCAAGGTCATGCTGTCCACGCCGCCGCTTACCGCGATCGCAGGTTCACCACCGGTGCCAATGACGTGTTGCAACGCGTTGAGCAGAGCCTCTGCTGCGGCCTCAGCGCTCACCGTCGCTCTCCTCGAAGGGGTCCCGCTCGAAAACCGTTCGCAACTGTTTTCTTTCCGCGTAGGTTTTCCCGTGGGCCGCGACGTCGCGGTGCTCCGCCTTGCTCGTCACGTGCCCGTCCGGCCTTTCTGCCCTTTTTATCTGGATCGCTCGGCCCTCAATTTCGACGGTGTCGAGCGTGCGCTCGAGAATGGAGCGTGAGGTCACGCGCCAGCGTACTCCCAAGGTGCTGGTTTGCACCAGCGCTGCCTCGACGGCACGCTCAAGCGCGTCCGTTTGCGCCAGCACTTGCACCTGCACGCAAAG
>PBVL01000227.1 GCA_002728675.1 Gammaproteobacteria bacterium | reverse complement strand
GCCGCAGCGGCAGAACCTGCTGCCGCTGGCGCGCCCTCGGTGGAGCCTTCAGCGGGTAGAGAGCCTTCAGCGGATAGAGAGCCCCAGGCACCATCCGGCGCCGACGGGCGCCAGATCACCTGAACCGACGCCGCCTCGTGTTTGAAGAGTGATGCGATAGCGTCAAGCATCAATTCTCCGGGGTTAGCAATGCGAACCACGCTTGACATCGACGAAGACGTGCTGCTTGCCGTCAAGGCGCTGGCCAAGAGGGAGTCGGTCTCCGCGGGCAAAGCTGCGTCCAACCTCATTCGACTGGCCCTGACGAGCCGTCATCAGCATGTCGCGAAATCCAGACCCCGTCACGGGTTCCGTCCGATCCCCAGACACGACCAGGGTGTTGTGACCAACGAACTGATCGATGCACTCAGGTGCGGAGCCGCAGCCTAAACGATCAGCGTGATCTGACGCTCCGCAGGAACGGATCGCCATCCGCTGGTCGACATCGCTTCGTGCGTGGCGGACCGTTTCAGAGTGCCCGCTGCCAGCCGAGCGTCCAAACCCGATCCACCTGCAATTGCGGCCCGTCGAGGTCCTGTCGTACCGGGGCCGAGACCTCCAGGGACAGACGATGCCCGCTTTCCAGCGTCAGGTTTGCGCCAAGGCTGACTTCCAGTCGGTTGCCTGCCCGCCGATCGGGGTCGACGGTGGTCACAATCCGATTCGCAAGGGCCATCGCGTACCTTGGGTCCGCTCCGTCGTAGTTCCCCAGGACCGTCCACGTACCGCGGAGTGACACCGACAGGCGCTCCGACAGCCGCCGTGCGTACCACGCGGTGGCGCCGAGTTCGTGTCCTTTTGTGTAGCCTTCATCGTTCTCGCCCAGGCGGAAGGTGCCTTTGATCTGCGCGCCGAACGAGTCGTCGGGTCTCGTCGTGAGGTGCCCCCAGCCAAGGGTGAGGTCGTAAGTGCCTGAGCCGATCTGCATGGGATAGGGCAACACCGAACGTCCCATCGGCGTTGTGTCGCGCTGGTCGAGATCGCCGGTCGGAACAGAGAGCCCGAGCGTCCATGTGTGACGCCCGCTTGGGATCAGCGCTGCGAGCTTCAGGTCTCCCATGGCGCCGGAGTCCGTGCTGAAGCGACCGCCCATGGCGGTGACGTGATCCATTTCGTTGTCGACCCAGGGCAGCATGGCCATCAGGGTGACCGAGTCGCTCGGAGCGTACATGACGCCCAGCATGTGCATGACCATGGTCATGCGGGTTGGGGCGACCATATAGGCACCCGTGCCGCTCCGGAGGACCTCTGATGTCGACAAGTCGTCGGTTCCGTCGCGGTTGCGCTCCATGGTCATTGCCATGCGTCGCCAGGACAGCATCCATTCGCCCGCTTGGTGTGTGTGATCGCCCATGACCCCGATGGGTGCATGGTCGTCGGGGCGCTGTGCCGAATCGCCGTGGGCAGCGACGGGCAGCAGCAGGCACGCGGCAAGCGCCGCGCACGTGGAAAAGTGTTTCATGATCGAGATCCTGTTTTGTCCGAGAGGTTGAAGCGTCAGGCGGCTTCGCCCGGAGGACCCCGTGCGTCGTATGCGGAGTGGTTTGCGGCAGGCCAGCCGTGTGGCTCGACCGCGTGACAGGCCGCCGCCCGCGCAGCGATGGTCGGCGGCGCGGAACTGGATGTGACCACACCAGCGACGCCGTCCAGACAAAACATGCAGGACGCCATGTCAGCATGTGACGGACTGTCCGCGGATTCCGCTCGTGTGCTGGCATGGTGGGGCGCATCGCTCTGCGGCCCGGTAGCGAGCTCAAAGTGGTGCGCGCCATGCTCTTGCTGGGCGTGGCTGTCCCACAGGGCCGCGTCGTCGGCATGGTGCGCGTGACGTTCCGGCTCGACCGCGTGCTCGCTATGGTGTGCGCCGTTCTGCTGCCCGGTCTCGATCAGCGCCGCGTACAGCGCGGCGTGTAGCACCGCGATGAAGGCGAGCGCGCGTGCGGGCTGAAACCGTCGCCACACCGGCTGTTTACCGCTTGGGAACATTCGTCAGCGCTTGCCTTTCGATCCTTTGCGCGACTTCTTTTTCTTTTTGTTCTTGCGCGTGTTGACGGCCTCGGGCCGTGCCGCCTTCAGGACAGCGTTGAAGCGGGAGCGCAGCCCTTCGAGGCGACGTTCTTTTCTGGCGTGCTCGTGCGGCGACTTGGCAGAATCAAAGTCGACGACGGTTGCGTTGTCATCAGGGGTGTCGCTCATGGGCGTCGAGGGCTTGCGAGGCTCAGGATCCTAGCACGTCAGCGCAGCAATCCTTCCTGCATACAGGATGCCACCAGTTCCCCTGCCCGATTGTAGAAGCGGCCGCTGGCCAGCCCGCGCTCGCCGGCCGTCGCCTCGACGGTCTGGTGATACAGCAGCCACTCGTCCGCGCGGCACCGGCGGTGGAACCACATCGCGTGATCGAGGCTGGCGCCGTCGAAAGACGGATCCTGCCACCGGTGGCCGTGGGGGAGCAGGATGTGGTCGACGAGCGTCGTGTCCGCGAGGTAGGCGATGCCGGCGTCGTGCAGGTCCTGGTCGTCTGCGAGTTGCTCGTCGACGCGCATCCACATGCGCTGCGGTTCCGTCACCGGAACTCCGGGCGCACTCTTCGGTGGGTTGATATAGCGGATGTCGACCGGCCGCGCGGCACCGGGCCACGGCCCCTCGAGGACCGGCGTCTCCGCCTCCGTAAACGTGTTGTAGGTCATACCGACCGACTCTGGTTCCGGCGCCTCACCCATGGCGTGCGCGGTGTATTCGAGCCCCGGAGCCGGTACCTGGAACGAGGCGAGCATCCGGAACATCTCCTTGCCGTTCTGGTGCGCCGTGATCATCCGGGAACTGAAACCGCGGCCGTCGCGTACCCGGTCGACCGTGAGGGAACTGGGTGCGTCCACGTCGCCGGGGCGCAGGAAGTAGGCATGCAGCGAGTGCACTTCGCGGTCACCATCGAGCGTGGCCTGGGCCGCGCGCAGGCACTGAGCGAGAAACTGGCCCCCAAACATGCGGTCTGATGTCTCGGGTGCAATCGGGGCTTCGAAGCGGTCCTCGCCCAGTTCGGTGAGCTGCATGAGGTTGGTGAACGTCGCCATGTGTTGATCTCCGGAACAGCGCGGCGTTTTAGCGTGATCGCCGGCGGGCCGCAAGCCGCGTGGCGCGGATTCCCGCCGGAGTGCAACACGGGCAGCCGTCGCGTAGGCTCGCGTTCTCGCGCGGTTCGGCCGCGTCTTCCTTTGCGGTCCGCTCCGTTGTCCCGGTCTCACACATTGACGCTCGTTCGCGACGGCGACTTTCGCAACCTCTGGATCGTTGGCGCCATCGGCGGCGTGTCACGCTGGCTCGAGATGCTCGTGATTGGCATCTACGTGTTCGATCAGACCGGCTCGCCGTTCCTCGTCGCTTCGATGTTGCTGCTGCGCATGTTGCCGATGGGCCTGTTTGGCGCGTTTGGCGGCATTGTCGCGGAGCGGTTTGATCGGCGGCGCGTTCTGATTGCCGTGATGGTGACGATGATGCTGCTTGCGGGCGGGCAGGCGGCGCTTTCGGCCGCGGGCATGCTCGAGGTGTGGCACGTTGGTGTCGGCGCGTTCATTGCCGGGCTAGTCTGGGTCACGGACTTCCCGGTACGGCGTACCCTCATGGGTGAGATTGCGGGCGCTGAACGAACCGGCGCCGCGATGAGCCTCGATATCATGTCGAGTTCGGGAACCCGCATGCTCGGACCTGTGCTCGGCGGCGCCCTTTATGCAGACGTCGGCATGTTCGGGGCGTTTGCACTGACCGCGATCGGTTACGCGTGTGCGGTGGCAATGCTGCTTCGATTGCGCCGGCCGGAGCGGGCGCAGCCGAGCGTCCACGAGGGGACGATCGCGACCCTGCGCGCGGGGTTCGCCGAGCTCCGCGGCAATCGGACCCTGGTCGGGATCTTTGTCGTCACGATCATCTTCAACATCTGGGCCTTCCCGTTCACGTCGATGATCCCCGTCATCGGCAAAGACGTGCTGCTGCTCGAACCGGATGCCGTTGGACTCCTCGCCAGCGCGGAGGGGGTTGGCGCGTTCCTGGGTGCGGTAGGCCTCGCGGTCCTGGCGGCCGCGGCCTGGTATCGGCGGCTCTATTTCTATGGCGTGGCGCTGTACCTCGCGATCGTTCTGGTCTTCGCGCTTTCAGAGACCGTTTGGCTGTCATTCCTGAGTCTCGTGATTGGCGGGCTGGCGAGCGCCGCCTTTGCCTCGATGCAGAGCGCGCTTGTGCTGCTGAACGCGAGCGCCGCCTCAAAAGGCCGGATGATGGGTGTGCTCTCGATGTGTATTGGTACTGGGCTGATCGGCTTTCTGCATCTCGGACTGATGGCGGACTGGCTTGGTGCGTCGACCGCGTGTGTCGTGATTGCGCTGGAAGGATTGGTCGCGCTCGCGATCTCCGGCTGGCTCTGGCCGGAGTTGCTGCGCGCCCAGCCACGAAGTTAGCGACCGCCCATGGCCCGGTAACAAATGGCCCGGTCACAACTTGTGCGCTAGTCTCGCCTGCTGGTCGGACGATGGAGGGTCACGTGCAATTCGCGTTTACCGACGAGCAGCTACAGTTTCGCGACATCGCCGCGAAGTTCATGGCGGACAAATCGCCTTCAGTGGAGGTGAGGCGTCTGATGGAAACCGAGCGCGGCTTCGACGACGCCGTCTGGAATTCCCTCAGCAACGAGTTGGGCGTGACGGCCCTCATCATCCCGGAGGTCTACGGCGGTCAGGGGTTTGGCTTCGTTGAGCTCGGGATCGTCATGGAGGAGGCGGGCCGGGCGTTGCTCTGTGCGCCCTACTTTTCGACCTGTGTGATGGGTGCGGGAGCAATCATCAACGCCGGGACAGAGGCTCAGAAGCAGGCACTGTTGCCGGAGATTGCGGCCGGAACCCGGTTTGTGTCACTCGCGCTGACGGATGGCGCTGCACCGGTTCGCGTGTGGGCCGACGGTACGCTGGCCGGCGAGAAGACGCTGGTGGTGGACGGCTGCCTCGCGGACACGATCGTCGTGGCGGCGGAACAGGACGGCGCGACCCGGCTCTTCGTGGTTGATGCAGCGGCGTCAGGGCTCGAGCGTCGCCATCTCGCCACGATCGACCCGACGCGCAAGCTCGCCGCGCTGTCGTTTGACGCGACGCCCGCGGAACCCATGGCAGGTGACGCGGGTGCGCTGTCCGACGTGCTTGACGGCGCCGCCGTCGCGCTCGCCAACGAGATGATGGGCGGCGCGCAGCGACTGCTGGATTCGGCGGTCGAGTACTCGCAGATCCGGATGCAGTTTGGCAGGGCCATCGGCTCCTTCCAGGCGATCAAACACAAATGTGCCGACCTGCTGCTGGACGTCGAGCTTGCCAAGTCGGCGGCCTATCAGGCTGCCTGGGCACGGTCAGAAGACGAACCTGACGCGCCCGCGCTGGCATCGCTTGCCAAGGCGGCCGCGAGCGACACCTACATGCAGATGGCGGCGGCGTGCGTGCAGCTTCACGGCGGAATCGGCTTTACCTGGGACCACGACGCCCACCTCTGGTACAAGCGCGCCAAGAGTTCCGAAGTGCTCCTGGGCGACGCAAACCATCACAGGGAGCTGATGTTGCAGCGTTGGAGTGAGACGTGAACACGGCACTTTTGACGAGCGTGTGCGCGATGCCTGGTTGGACTGGAGCAAACCGTGACTGACGATCTGGACAGACTGGAAGCGAGTATTGGCGCCGAGGTGCGTGCGTGGCTCGCAGAGCACTGGGACCCGAACCGTTCCCTCGTCGACTGGCGCAACATGCTCGCGGATTCCGGTTGGGGAATGCCGCACTGGCCGGAAGCGTGGTACGGCAAAGCGCTGCCGGGCGCGATAACGCCTGTGATCGAGGAAGCCTTTGCGGAGATTGGCGCCGTCGGCGTGGCCAAGACGGGCATCCGCACGCTGGCTGCCGCGACGCTCCTCGAGCACGGCACAGATGCCCACAAGGAGAAGTATCTCCGTCGGATCCTGACCGGAGAGGACACGTGGTGTCAGCTTTTCAGCGAACCTGGCAGCGGCTCCGACCTCGCTGGCGCCACCACCCGCGCTGACCGCGATGGTGATCACTGGGTAGTGAACGGCCAGAAGGTCTGGACGACGAGCGCCCACCACGCGGACTGGGGGCTTCTGCTTGCGCGCACCGACTGGGACGCGCCGAAGCACCAGGGCCTTACCTATTTTGTCATCGACATGTTGCAGGACGGGGTCGAGGTCCAGCCGCTTCGACAGATGAACGGCCACGCGTCGTTCAACCAGGTATTCTTCACCGACGCGCTTGTCCCCGCGGAAAATCAGGTGAGCGCAATCGGCAACGGCTGGAAGGTTGCCATGACGACGCTGGCGCACGAGCGGCGCGGTGCCGACGGGCTCCGGGGCGCGTCGAGCGAGGTCGAACGCGTGGGTTCGATCTACGAGGAGGAGCGGCGCGAGATCGAGACGGTGATGGAACCGTACAAGTGGTATCCGCAACGCGCGGGCCGGGTTGATCTGGTATTGCCGCGCGCCCGCGAAACGGGTGCCATCAATGATCCCGTTACGCGTCAGGAGATTGCGCGGCTGCTGGTCATGGCCAAGTCGGCGGAGTGGACCGCCCGACGTGCCCGCGCGGCGCAGGAGCAGGGCCGTCCGCAGGGACCCGAAGGGTCACTCGGCAAACTTGCTTCGAGCAACGTGGCGAAGCTCGCGGCGCGTGTGCACACGATGGTGACCGGCGAATCCGCGATGCTTGGCGGCTCCGACAGCGCGATGGATGGAGTCATTGCGGAGATTCTGCTCTCTGTTCCGGCCACGTCGATTGCTGGCGGCACGGACGAGATTCAGCGCAACATCATCGCCGAGCGAGTCCTGGGGATGGAGAAAGAGCCGCGGATGGACACGGGCCCGTTCCGCGACGTGCCGCGCAACGTGAAGTAGCTGCCGGGCTACGGGGCGTCGCCCAGGGAGAAAATCTCGAACCGGCGCTTCGAAGACCTGCGCTATGCGCAGCGCCGACTCGAGTGACGGACAGAAGCGTCCCTGCTCGATCGCGATCGTCGTCTGCCGCGCGACGCGATCCGTTTCGCGAGATCCTGCTGGGTCAGCTCGCCGCTGTGGAAGCGGAATTCCCTGACGTGGAGTCGATGTCAGGTGTATGTGATATCGCAGCTTTGATCGTGTGCCGGTCGTGTGGGTCGTCACAGGCAGGTGCGATACGGGCCGCCGACGGGGCACACTGGGTGGGGTGGCCTTCACGGAGGAAAAGAAATGGTGATGTTGGAAGCAGTCATGGCGTTTGCCGTGGTCATGATTGTCATGTCCACGATCGTCAGCGGTGTGGACGAGTTCATCTAGCAGTGCGTGAAGACCCGTTCGCGCCATCTGAAGACGATGAGCAGGCGTTTCTTTCAGCAGGTGGTCAGGCCCCGGCTGGGGTGCGCGCTGCAGCGCCATTTTGACGCCGATCTCGACGCAGCCGAGACGGCCTTCGTTCGGGCGATGACGCGCAACCCGTTGGCTGATCCCGGCTGCAAGGTGATGGGTGCGGAGAAGGACGGATGGGTTGGAGGCTCGGTCAGTTCACTGACGCCGGCGGCATTCGTCGAGGAGCTTGCACGAACGGATGTCGGGCAGGCAATCGTCAGGGAAGGGGAGCAGGTGGAGGCCGTTGTCGACGATCTCGTCACGGACTTCGTGCAGCAGTTCGACAGCTACGGACGAGCCGCGAGCGAATTCGTGGCGGCTCGCGCACGCACGACGTCCCTGATCGTCGGTTGCGCGCTCGCGTTTCTGATCAACGTGGATGCCG
>PBVL01000226.1 GCA_002728675.1 Gammaproteobacteria bacterium | reverse complement strand
TCAACGACCCGGAAGGCAACGGCATCGAGGTGTTCTGGGACACGCCGTGGCAGGTTGCCCAGCCGCAGGGCAGACCATGGGATACAGCGCTCGGCAAAGAGGCTGCACTCGACTGGGTCCGGGAGACCTTTGGAGAGGAGCCGACGTTCGTGCCGCGTGATGAGTACTACGAACCGCGTCGCAACAACCTTTCCTGATGCGGCGGGGCAGGACCGTGGCCACCCGAACATCCTGCGCATCTACGGTGGCTCCCTCACGAGGAGATCCACCAGAATTGAGGACTGCCCGCCATGATCAACCTCCTCTACGACGGCGACATCGGACCCGACCCGTGCGACTTCAGTACGATATCGGTCCTGCACGAGTACCATCGGCGGGGGATGATCAATCTGGTCGGCGTCATCGGCACGACGCCCGACGCATGCCTTACGTCGACCTTCAGTATCTACGACCAACTGTATGGTCACGACGTGCCGATCGGCGCGTACCATGAGGAGTCGCCCCACTCGTCCGTCGCGTGCGCGGTCACACAACGCTACTACGAAGCGCTTGGCTGGGCGTGCCGGCACCCAGATCCCAACCGTGTGATCTTCGAGAAATACGGCAATCGCGAGACGCGGCAGGCCGCGGACTGCCTCCATTCGATCGAGCTCTATCGGAAGCTGCTCGCGGAGGCTGACGACGACAGTATTACGATCTACGCGGCGTGCCAGCTCTACAACTTCGAAGCACTCTTGCGGACGAGTGCGGATCAGTACTCGGATCTGACGGGCGAAGCCCTGCTCGCCCGTAAGGTCACGAGGTTCGTCTTCATGGGCGGTTATTTCCCCGACTCGAGCGTGAACGAGTGGTACATCAAGAACACGCTCGGAGCGGAGTGGAACTGGTGGGGGTTCGGCAGCACCGGCACGACGTGGTCAGCGCTCTGCGGCATCGTCGCGCTGGGGAAGCCGGTGACCTACATCGGTGCGGAGCAAGGACCGAGGATTCTCGTCGGCAGGGAGATGGCCGCGGTCCTCGGCAGGGATCACCCGACGACCGAGGCCTACTGCCTCTCGCGCTGGCTCTCCGGAGATGCTCCCGAGGGCAACCCCGAGGCCGCTTTCGAGCGAGAGAACCCGGCGTACGACGAGATCACGCTGTTCCATGCGATCGAGGACGGTGGTCAACAGCCTGCTCATTCCCGTGACAGCAGGCGCACGGTGCCCCGGTCACCATCGATCTCCAACGTGTCTCCCGACTCGATGCGCCGCGTAGCATCCCCCACCCCGAGCACTGCCGGGATGCCGTACTCGCGGGCGAGGATGCTTCCAATGTCGGTGACCAGCGCTTTCGCATGCGGGAACAACTGTGTCCATGCCGGTGTGGTGAGCAGGCGCACCAGGAAAACGCGCGGCATCAGGCGTTGCGGGCATGCATTTTTCGAACGACCTGCGCGGCGATGCGCCCGCCGCGCATGCACGGTCGTGCGGCAGCTGTCACCGACAGGTTTAGCATGCGAGACTCGATGCACGTCTCAATGATCGCATCATCTGACCGAACGCCTGCCTTCCGCGGGATGCGGAAGACGGACTGGCCGAAGACAACGATGCCCAACTAAGGCGCACGCCAGACGACTTCAAGCCCCTGCAGAGCGAGTGGCACGCAAACAACTGAGGATCCCTTTTGCCAAACCTGACAACCGAACGCCGCACGTGTTCAAGCGCGCGCCACACAACGTCATACCTCGCCTGTGGACCCGAGGACGGGCCGCTCATCATCTTTCTGCATGGCTGGCCGGAACTGTCCCTCAGTTGGCGCCATCAACTGCCGTTTTTTGGCGCCATGGGGTTCCGTGCCATTGCGCCGGACATGCGTGGCTACGGCGAGAGCACCTGCTACGCGGATCATGCCGCCTACGCACAGCGCGAAGTCGTGACGGACATGATCGAGCTGCTCGAACACCTCGGCGGCGCCAAGGCAGTCTGGGTCGGGCACGACTGGGGCGCGCCCACGGCATGGAATGTCGCAAGTCACCACCCGGATCGGACCCACGGCGTCGCCTGCCTGTGCGTACCCTATGCGACGCTGGAACGCGGGCTCGACTTCACGATCTCGTTGGTTGATCGGGGCATCTACCCGGAGGCGGAATTTCCAGCCGGCCAGTGGGAGTACATGCGCTTTTACGAGGAGCATTTCGCCGAGGCCACCGCGCCGATGGACGCCAACCCCGCAGCAATGGTACGCGCCATTTTCCGCAAGGGATCAGCTGACGTTGTCGGGCGCCCTGCTGGTACGGCGATGGTGCGCAAGCTGGGTGGCTGGTTTGGCGGGCAGTCCGAGGCACCGTCCGTTCCGCGCGACGAAGACGTCATCAGCGAAGAGGAAGCGCGTAATTATGCCGATGCGCTGGCGCGCAACGGCTTCTTCGGCCCAAACAGCTGGTACATGAACCACGAGGCAAACGCTGCGTACTTTGCAGAACTGCCGCATGCTCAGCTGGACCTGCCCGCCTGTTTCATTGCCGCACGCTACGACTCGACATGTGAGGCGGTCACCTCGCGCATGCCGGAACCCATGCGAGCACTCTGCAGCGATCTGACGGAGACCGTCATCAACTCCGGACACTGGATGGCGCAGGAGAAACCCTGGGACGTGAATCGCGATCTGGCCCGCTGGGTGTTTGCCAGCCTTCCCCGACTGGTCGACCAGCGCTGAGCTGCATGCGGGTATGACACCGTCGCGACCACCCGGCGTCACCCTACATGCTCCCAGGCACCTGCGACGAAGCACGCCGGGCAGGCGCGCTATGACCCCTGCCCCGCAGAGAAGGATCCGAGCGCATGGACCACAACTGTTTCGAACGTGCCGCGCGCGAAGCCTTGGTGGCCGGGTTCCTGCTGGACCGTGACATTCAGGTACTGATCGATGAAGCCGGCGAAACCGGGACCGCTCCGCTACGTGACCGAACCGCAACGCTCGACCGCGCCTCCCCCGCAGTTGCGTGCCACGTTCGTGAATCCGACCGGATCGGACTGAAAGTCCTCATGGCGGCCGGCGGCCATTTGCACGCCATTCCGATATGCCTCAAAGGGGCCCTCGGAGAGGATTCGCTCGATGATGCCCTCAACGTCCACGGCCTGACCTCCCCGCGCATATGAAATGAGCTCCCACCATCCGGTCAATACTCAGCCTGCACTTGCTGAAGCTCACGGCTTCACATCGCAGAGGCGCTCAGCAACGTGAAGATACGGCAGCCCCTCATCGGCCATGTCGATGACGAAGTGCACGAGGCCCGTCGACACCCGCTCGACGAACCCCCATTGCCACACGGCGTCCTCGCTGCTGCCGCCCAACCTGGCAAGCCGCCCACAGCGGGCGAGTGCATCTTTGGCGGTGTCACCTTCGAGCAACTCACGGTTGTTCTCGCGCATCGGCACCGCGAGGTCACACGCGCGCTCGGCAATGAGCGCATCAGGGTCGACGAAACGAAAGCGATCGGGGTCGTCCGGAACGGTGAGCGCGTTGAGTGCGTGAGCGTCGCCATGCACGAGCACATGTTCACTTGCAGAGTGCGCGGCCTCACGGAGTTCCGCGTACGCAATAGCCCGATCGATGGGTGCCCGGGGACACGGTTCGCCTTGCTCGCGCCAGGTCGAATCGATGAAATCGATGAGCCAGCGGGATTTCTCCGCGCCCGTCATCAGCATCCCCCGCAACGCATCCGGCGGCGTCTGCCATGCGGCATTGAGCGTTTCGCACAGTCGTTCGAGCTCCGCAACCGCATCGACGCCACGTTGAGCCAACGGCTGCCCCAAACGTTCGAGGAGCAGTGCGTCGCGGGTCGCACTGTGCGCGAGCAGGGTTGCATAGCCGCGGCCTGCCGCGGCGCGGTAGACACGCGCCTCGGTTGCAAGGTCCGCCGAGCCCGACAGCCCGACTTTCAGAATCGCAGGTTCCCCCTCCCGCCGTGTTTCAACCACGAGGGCTTCGGAGCCACCTGCAAGTACGTTGCCCACGGTGAAGCCCCACGTCCCGGCCAACTCGTTCACCACCTCCGGCAGCTTCGTGAGCCATGTCTCGCCCGGAGCGCCAAGGCTCCGGGCACGCTTGATCACGGCTTCCGGAAGATCAAACACATGCACTCACTCTCTCCTTGATGATTACCCCGACCCTTTGGCGGAGCGGCGCCGATGGTTCACGGCCATAGTTGTGCGATAGTTTGACGCGAAAGTGCCCTTTGCACCCCCTTGCCGCAATTCGGAGTCTCCATGAACGACGATCAGGATCCCCTTGTCACGGGCATCACCCGCCTCGTCCCCGAACTGCTGCGAACCCTGGAGGCGCTCGAGATTTCTCAGCGCAACATGCATCCGTCGCGCGTCGCGAAGCTTGCGGAGTTCGTCACGCCGTTCCATGACGGGCTTGTGGAGAACACGAGCGGATTCGCGGAACTCGAATTCCCGGAGCACATGCAGGCGTTCCAGGAGCGACTGACCAGGGCGGCCGAGTACGCGCGCCGCGCCTGCGACGGCCTGATCAGACACGAAGAAGGGATGGGCAACACGATGCGCGCCATGCGTGCAATCTGCCGGGCGCAGGAGACGCTCTATCCCATCGCGGCACTGATGTCGCCCGTGAATCAGTACTTCCTGGAAGAACCGCTGCGCGCGGACGCCGCGCTCGCGGAGCGGATCGCCAGCGGTGCCGAGCGTCAGGAGGTTGGCCTGAAGCATGCCGCCAACTCGCGGGAGGAGCGTGCGGGTTTCAGTCTGTTCGTCCCCGAGTCGTGGGACGGCGAGACACCCCTGTCGCTCGTCATGGCGCTGCACGGTGGCACCGGCCACGGGACGGACTTCATCTGGTCCTGGCTGCGGGAGGCGCGCGGACGCGGGTTTGCACTCATCGCGCCGACGTCCGCGCAGGACACCTGGTCACTGATGGGTGAGGAGTACGATCTCGAACGCCTGCACGAGATCATCGGATTCGTGAAGGGTCAGTACCCGATCGACGATGAGCACATCTTGCTGACGGGCATGTCGGACGGCGGCACCTACAGCTTGCTTGCCGGCCTGCGCGAAGAGTCACCGTTCACTCATCTCGCGCCATTCTCCGGAGTGCTCCACCCCGAGATCGCCATGCACGGCAACCTGCGTCACGCCCTGAATCGCAAGATCTATCTGGTGCACGGCACCCTCGACTGGATGTTCCCGATCGAAACCGCCTACATGGCCCAGGGGGAACTCGAAAGCGTTGGCGCGGAGCTGGTGTTTCGGCCCATCGAGGGCCTCTCTCACACCTACGCGCGCGGCGAGAACGACGCACTGCTCAACTGGTTCAACCCGGCCCTCAATCTGCCGGGCCCGCCTTAGTCCTGAGCGAGGAACTCCCGCGTCAGGGCCAGGAAACGGTCGAGCTGATCGTGGTGGACCCAGTGCCCCGCGTCGTCGATCGTGACATGGCGGGCGTTACTGAAACCTTTTGAGGGATCACCGTCCGACGCGTGACGCGCCCAGGACTCCGAGCCCGACACGAGCAGAATCGGAGCAGTGATGCGCGCCCACAGTTCCTTTGTCTCGGCGAAGGTCATATCGAACGGCGACATCACGTGCATGTAATTGTCGAACTTCCACGAGTACGTACCGTCTTCGTTCTGGTTGCTGCCGTGGATCGTGAGATGCCGCGCCTGATCGGCACGCAGATGGCTGTTTGCATCGTGCATGCGCCGGTAGGCATCCTCCAGGCTCGCGTACCGCTTCGGGATGCGCCCTGACACCTTTCGGGTCGACTCGATCCAGTTGCGCATGCGCTCGTGAACGGGCTCCGAGCCGCGGTGCGGCCAGCCGCTCGCGCCTTCAATGACGATCATCTTCGAGACGTTCTCGGGGTAGACACCCGCGTAGCGGAGCGCGACGCCGCCACCCAGCGAGTGGGCGATGATCGTGACGGGCGCGAGGTGTTGCTGGTGGATGAGCTGCGCAATGTCGTACACGTACTCGGTGTGACCGTACGCGCTGCCAATCACCCACTCGGAGTCACCGTGACCTCTGAAGTCGGGGGCGATGATGTGGTACTCATCCCGCAATTCCTGTGCAACCCAGTCCCAGTTGTGACAGTGGTCTCTGCTGCCGTGGACCAGCAGCAGCGGGGGCGCTTCTTCGTTGCCCCAGTCGAGGTAGTGCAACCGCAGTCGCTGAGAGAAATAGGAGTGTGATGTCGGGCTCGCCTTGCTGACGCTCAAGTGAATATCCGGATGCGGCACGAAGTGCCGCGGATTATAGTGCAACCGTCAGTAACCCCGACGCGCGCACCCGGCCGGCGACGTCTTTTTCGCGTGGTTCGTACCTGCTTTCGGGCAGACTTCTTGCGTTCTGGCACGCTTGTCAAAATCCTGTCGGGACACGGAATTACCATCAGGTTAGCCGGGCGTCGGACTACGCCGCGGTGCAGCGGATCGAGGCCTGTACGG
>PBVL01000245.1 GCA_002728675.1 Gammaproteobacteria bacterium | reverse complement strand
TCGACAACGACGGAGACCTCGATCTGGTATCGGCCGGCAGCGAAGGGGGTGTCGCCGCCATTCCGCGCACCATCGTCAACGACAATCTGACCGGTCTCTTCAATCCGAACCAGCACCCAGCGGTACCGCAGAATACGAACAGTCTTGACGACGGCGATACGATCCAGCTGTCGTGGTCGGCCGTCGATGACGACGGCGATGACACCCCTGCGAGCCTGAGATACAATGTCCGTGTAGGGACTGGTCCCGGTTACGACGATATCTTCAGCGGCACAACGCGTTGGGGATTCGGTAATGTGGGTCAGCGCCTGAGTCATCAGTTGCATAATCTGGCGAGTGGCGATTACTACTGGTCCGTCCAATCCATCGACGACGGCCACGCTCGTTCGGCCTGGTCGACGCCCCGTCAGTTTACTATTGACACCGTCAAGCCGGAGGTTGCTTCGATACTGGCGAGTAGAAGCGACACGGTGGGGGTAGGGCAGACGGTGGCTCTGGTTCTCGAATTTACGGATCAGCATACTTCACTGCTCCCGGACGTGGCCGTTGATGTTGTTGCCGAGTGGGCCGATACGGCGATCGCCTTGACGCCATTGCAGTGGAATGGCCGAACGTGGAACTCGCAATTGACGGTCGTCGAGGGCTTTCCCTCCGGCTCGGTCGGGTTGAGTATTGCCGGCGCCAGCGATGCCAAGGGCAACAGGATGGATACGCGCCTCGCCCCAGATCTGTTTTACGTCGATGCCGACTTGCCCCGCATGGTGGCTGGCGACCCGTCGCCGGATGCCACCGATGTCGCAGCTGCAGCGCGCACTATATCGATAGTGTTCTCCGAAGCGCTGGATCCGGTCACGGTCACCGCGGATAATTTCACCTTGCGCCGCGGCACCGAGGTTGTCGATCTGCTCACCGATCCCGTTCTCGACGAGTCTGCGAGTGCGGTGAATCTGGTCCCGCAAGGAGGGCTAAAGCCAGGATCTGAATACACCGTTGAGATCTCCGCTGCGATTCGCGACCGGGCTGGAAATCGGCCCACAGACGCGACCCTGTGGTCATTCAGCACAATAGTCCCGAGTGTGGTGGTTCGCTCTCCTGCCTCAGAGACGTCCGTCGCTGCCGAAGAAATCGGCAGAATAAGCGTGCAATTCGATGCGGCAATCGATGAATCCCTGCTCGCGGACGAGTCGCTCGCGGCCGTCTCGGTCGTGCGCGAAGACCAGCCGCAGCAGCTGGAGGGAACCCCTATTTTTGATGCCAATACCCATACGCTCAGTTTCGCTCTGGCTGGTGGAGCGGCTCCGGGCTCGCGCTATCGGGTAGTTCTCAATGCCAATCTTGCCGGTCCGCTCCGCGCCGAAACAGCCGGCGACTTCAACTGGGAATTTGAGACCGCGGTACCTGCGCTCATCGAGCAGAGCCCCAGAGACGACGCGCCGACCAGCAGCGGCCAGTTCGAGGCTGTTTTCGATCTGGGGATCGACCAATCGCTTCTCGGCGTCGAGACGGTGCACGTGCTGCGCGAGGGCGTCGAGCAGACCGTTACCGGAGTCGAGTTCGAAGCGCAGACCAGGACTTTGCGTTTCGAGGTCGAAGGAGGACTCAAGCCTGGCGCTTTCTACGAGGTTCGTCTGGCGGGTATTCTCGCCGGTCCCTTGCGCGTCTTATCGTCGGGCGATTATAGCTGGTCGTTTACCACACCGGTACCGCAAGTGGTCACTACTGTACCGACGGCCGACGATCGGGAGGTGAGCATATCAGACCGTACGATTGAGGTAGCTTTCGACAGTCCCATCGATTCCGATGTGCTGGATGAGCCGGACAATGTGCGCTTGCTGGCAGGGGGCGTGCCGGTTGCGTTGACGGATCCGGAGTATATCCCCAGTAGTCGTACACTTCGTTTTTCGGCTGAGGACGGTCTGTGGGCGGGCACTTCCTATGAGGTTCGGATCGCAGCGGCGGCGGGCGGTCCTCGTCGCGAAGAGGATTATAGCTGGTCTTTTATCACGCCGGTGCCCAATCTTTCGACGACGACACCGAGGGCGGGCGACGAGTCGGTTGATATCGCTTCTGCTTCGATCACCGCGATCTTTGATCACCCGGTCAATGCGGATGTGTTTGATGAGTCGGAAAATGTGCGCTTGGTAGCAGGGGGCGTGCCGGTTGCGCTGACGAATCCGGAGTATATCGCCGCCAGTCGTACCCTTCGCTTTTCGGCTGAGGAGGGTCTGCGGGCGGGCACTTCCTATGAGGTCCGGATCGCGGCAGCAGTGGGCGGTCCACGTCGCGAGGGCGATTACAGTTGGTCTTTCACCACGCCGGTGCCCAATTTTTCGACGACGATGCCGGCGGTGGGCGACGAAGTGGTTGATATCGAATTGGGTTCGATCGTCGCGACCTTCGATCACCCGGTCAATGCCGATGTGTTTGATGAGTCGGACAATGTGCGCTTGCTGGCGGGAGGTGTGCCGGTTGCGTTGACAAATCCGGAATATATCGCCGCCAGTCGTACCCTTCGCTTTTCGGCTGAGGAGGGTCTGCGGGCGGGCACTTCCTATGAGGTTCGGATCGCAGCGGCGGCGGGTGGTCCCCATCGCAAAGGCGATTACAGTTGGTCTTTCACTACACCGGTGCCTCTTCTTTCTACGACGGTGCCGGCGGTGGGCGACGAAGTGGTTGATATCGCATTGAGTTCGATCGTCGCGACCTTCGATCGTCCGGTCAATGCCGATGTGCTTGAGGAGCCCGTCAGTGTGCGCTTGCTGGCGGAGGGCGTGCCGGTTGTGGTTACGGGTCAGGAGTACAATACCGATACCAGGACATTTCGTTTTTCGGCTGAGGAGGGTCTGCGGGCGGGCACTTCCTATGAGGTTCGGATAGCGGCAGCGGCGGGCGGTCCGGGTCGCGAGGGCGATTATGGCTGGTCGTTCACGACGGCGGTGCCTCAGTTGGCGACGACGACGCCGACGGCGGGCGACGAGTCGGTTGATATCGCTTCTGCTTCGATCATCGCTGTATTTGATCACCCGGTCAATGCCGATGTGTTTGAAACGCCGGACAATGTCCGCCTGCTGGCGGGTGGGGTGCCGTTGGAACTGACGGTTCCGGAGTATATCTCCGCTAGTCGTACGCTTCGCTTTGCACCGCAGGCCGGTCTGCGGGCGGGCACCTCGTACGAGATTCGGATCGCGTCTGCGGCGGGCGGTCCCGGCCGCGAGGGCGATTATAGCTGGGAGTTCAGTACCGCGATTCCCGTGCTGCTCGCCGCAGAACCCAGCGCGGGTTCCAGCGGTGTGGCCGCAACGCTGCGCGAGTTCAGTGCTCGCTTCAGTGCGGCGATCGATGCCGATCAATTAACGGCTGACAATTTCGTTTTGATGCAGTCGGGGGCTCCTGTAGCACTGCGACCGGAAGATCCCTCCGTGCGTGAGGACAATACGTATGCGCTCGCTCCTGCAGATGGCTGGAGGGTCGGCACCCGCTACTCGGTGCGGATTGCCGCAGCGGTCAGTGGTCCTCTTGGACCGGGTGTTGAGATAGATATACCCTTCACCACCGATATTCCGGCAATAACAGCGGTGACTCCCGCGCGCGGCGATACGTCTGTCATAGAGCTCGGCACCGACATCCGCGCTGTTTTCGATGCCCAGATCGATCAGGATGCCCTCCTGCAGACGGGCGGCATCCAGCTCTACGCGGGAATAACCCCGATTGAGATTTCGCTGCCGGCCTACGATCCGGCGACCGGCACCGTGGCCTTTCAGCCACTGAATGGCCTGCGCCCGGGTACTGCGTATCAGGTGCGGATTCTGCCCCGAGTGGGCGGTCCATTGCAGCAGGATGTAGAGGCCTACAATTGGAGCTTCAGCACCCGGATCCCGGCGCTGGTCTCGCTGTCGCCATCGCCCGGTGCGGCTGTGTCTGCTGGTCCGGCGCGACTCGGCGTGTCTTTCTCGGGCCCGGTCGATCCCGCGCTGATCAATGCCGATCACTTCGGCATCAGCCACCTCGGCAACCGCCTGCCGCTGCCGCAGGAGGAGTTCGGATTCGATAGCGAAACCTATCGCGTCAGTTTTCCCACCGTCGCACTGGTCTCGGGCTCTTCCTACCAGGTGTTCGTCAGTGCTCGCAGCGGTGGTCCACTGGCCGAAGTGATTGGCCTGCAGGACTCGACCTGGTCTTTTGAGACGCGCACGCCCGAGATCGAGTCGCTGGCGCCAGGCGTTGGCGAAGACGGCGTTTCGCTGACCGATCCGACGATCCAGATTTCCTTCACCGAGCCGGTCGCGCGCCAACTGGCGACGGATTTCCGCATTACCACCCGCGCGCTGGGCAGCGAGGACGCCGTCGACGAACGGGTCGCGCTGACTGGTTTTGGCGCCGATGATACGGGGACTGCGATTTCCTTCGCACCGGTTGGCGGCCTCAGGCCCTTTGCGGAGTACGAGGTTGAGGTCGCGCGCGAGGTGCTGGGCAATCGCGCCGAGCGCGGTTTTAGTTGGATCTTCCGCACCGCCGCACTCCTCGCCGATAGCCGCCAAGGTGGGACCATCAGCAATGCCGAACGGTCGGTGACGGTCTATTTTCCGCCCAACGCCCTGCCAGCCGGTTCCAACCAGGTGGCGATCAGGCGCCTCGAGCTGGCGGCTGCGGGCAAGCCGGTGTCGGCCTTCGATCCGCTGCAGATGACGCCTATCTACGAACTAGACGCTGGTGTCGAAATGTTGAGCAAGCCCGCGACGCTGACACTCAGCTACCAGGACCAGCGACCGCAGCAAGAGGATCTACTGCCACTGGCGGTATTTCGCTATATCGATGGATTGTGGTTGCGGGTCGGCGGCGTTGAAGATCCCGAAGCCGGCTCGATCAGTACGGCGGTCGATGTGCTGGGGCGCTTTGCGGTATTCGAAGCGACTGCGCTGAGCGGGGCGGAGGCTCGGGTGGATCAGCTGGATTGCCAGCCGCGCGCATTCGCTCCGGCCAGCGGGGGGCTGCGGGGCCATACCGACATTTCATTTGCGCTGACCGGACCGGCCGATGCGACCATCCGGATATTCAATTCTGCGGGTCGATTGGTCCGCGTCGTGACGCGGCAGCAGTCGCTGGCTGCCGGCCGCGCGACCATGGCCTGGGACGGCCGCGACGAGGATGGCCAGGTGGTGCCGAGCGGCCCCTATGTCGTGAGCGTGCAGGTCGGCGATCAGCGCGTCGATAAAGTTGTGGCGGTGGTGCGATG
>PBVL01000145.1 GCA_002728675.1 Gammaproteobacteria bacterium | reverse complement strand
GCCTTCGACCGCAAGCAGCGGGCGTTTTACTACGTGCGCGTTCTCGAGAATCCAACCTGCCGCTGGTCCACCTGGGATGCGGTACGCGCGGGCGCGACGCCACACCCCGACCTGCCGCGATTCATCCAGGAACGCGCCTGGACGTCCCCAATCTGGTTTACTCCACGCTGATCCGGCGCCCTTCAGCCTCCCGATCAATAGTTGAGGACTCTTTACATGACCCAGTTGAACAGCGTCACCGGCCCGATCGACACGAGCGAGCTTGGCTTCACGCTCATGCACGAACACGTGATGGTCGCCGCAAGCGGTCTCTATGACTACTACCCGGACCTGCTGGGCGACAACCGCGAAGAGCGCGCGATCGACTGCCTGAAGAAAGCGAAAGCGGGCGGCATCGATACCATGGTCGACGCAACCACATTCGATCTTGGCCGCAACGCACCGATGCTGCAGCGGGTCTCCGAGGCCTCAGGCGTCAAGATCATCAACACGACCGGCTGGTGGCTGGACGTTCCGCGCTTCCTGAACAGCGTGTCCGCAAATCAGATGGCCCGCGAGTTCATCAAGGACATCGAGGAGGGCTTTCGCGGTACCGACGTCAAGGCGGGCATCATCAAGTGCGCGGCCGACCGGGACGGCGTCACCCCTGATCTCGAAGTGATGGCACGGGCTGCGGCTCGCACCCAGGTCGCGACCGGACTGCCGATGATGGTGCACTCCTTCCCGACCGGTCAGGTCGCGCGCCGCCAGATCAAAATCTTCAAGGAGGAGGGTGTCGACCTGACCCGGGTCAAGATCGACCACTGCAATGACACCACCGACACTGAATACCTCAAGTGGATTCTGGACCAGGGCTGTTTCCTCGGCCTCGACCGGTATCCCGGCGCGCTCGTCTCGCCACACATGCGGACCGTTACCCTGAAAAGGCTCATGGACGACGGCTATGGCGACCGCCTGTGCCCCGCGCACGACTGCATCTGTCTGCACATCATGAAGGAACGCCCGGACGGCACGATGCCGGAGGTTCACCAGTTCCAGGAGCAGAACCCGGACCAGTTCCTCTACATGCACAACCACGTGATTCCCGATCTGAAAGGCATGGGCGTCACGGACGCGCAGATTCACGGGCTGTTCGTCGACAACCCGAAACGTTTCTTCGAAGGCGGCTGAGCACACCTCTGGGGAGGCCGCCTGGTGAATCACGCACTGACGCCAGCGCAAACTGCCGCGTTTCACGCAGACGGCTTTCTGCTCATTCCCGATTTCTTCAGCGCGGCGGAGATCGATGCACTCGGGAGAGTTGCCCGCGCCGATGAGGCGCGCCTGCTCAGCTTCCCCTACACGTCACGGGACAGCCAGGGCCGCACGACGAACCTGTTCGTCTGGGATCGCCTCCGCGACGATGCCTACAGTGCCTACGCGCGCCACGAGCGCATCGTGCAGCCCTGGCGCCAACTGCTGGGTGGCGATGTCACGTATTTCCACCACAAGATGATGCTCAAACAGCCCGGTACCGAGGGCTCGTGGGAGTGGCACCAGGACTACGGTTATTACTACAAGAACTACCTGCGGCCCGACATGGGGGGCACGATGATCGCCATCGATCCCGCACATCGTGGCAACGGCTGCCTGCAGGTGTTGCGCGGCTCGCATCGGCACGGTCGCGTCGACCACGCGCGCCAGGGCAACCAGAGTGAACACGAAACGATGGCGGACTCCGGGCGCGTCGCGCTGCTGATCGAACGCTGTGAGCGGGTGTACTGTGAGATGCAACCCGGCGCGGCGCTGTTCTTTCACAGCAACACGCTGCACCACTCCGAGCCGAACCCATCGACGGAACCCCGCTGGGCCCTCATCACCAATTACACCCGGTCGGACAATCCACCGTTCCAGGCACGGGAAGACTGGGGTGCCGGATTCGACACCTGGAATACTGAACAGGTTTCGGACGCGGTCGCCCGGCACGCGGATCGCCAACGAGCTCGAGAAGGGGCGGCAACCTGACGCCGGGTTTCAGAGGCGGCGATACGCTTCGTGCAACAGCGCGAGCCCTTCACGAATCGCGTCGGGCGCGATCGTCGCGAAGCCAAACAGCAGCGCGGCCGGCGCCTCCGCGGGATTCAGGTAGTACGGCTCGGCGGGGTAGACCCCCACGCCGCGGTCCGCGGCGAGCCCGATCAGGCGCTCGAGATCTCCCCGGAACAAGCCTGGCACCCGCGCAAGGGCGTGCAGGCCGGTTGCGGCACCGCTCACCTCAAACGGCCTGCCCGGCACCTGTGCGAGGCCCCTGAGCAACGCATCCCGACGCTCCCCGTAGCGCGTCCGGCTCATGCGGACCGTACGCTCGAAGTGGCCACCTTCGAAGAACGCCGCCAGCGCCCGCTGCTCCAGGGTTGCCGAGTGCCGGTCCGACAGCCATTTGGCTCCCGGGTATGCCGGCAGTAGCGCGTGGGGCACGATCACATAGCCAAGGCGTATCGACGGGAACAACACCTTGGAGAACGTACCGAGGTAAACCACCCGATCCGACACCTGCAGCCCGTGGATTGCCCGAAGCGGCGCACCGTCGTACCGGAACTCACTGTCGTAGTCGTCTTCGATGACATACGCGTCGTGGCTGTCGGCCCATGCCAGAAGCGCGAGCCGTCTGCGCAGGGACAGCACCGCGCCAGTCGGGAACTGATGGGAAGGCGTGACATATGCGAGTCTCGCCGGAACACCCGGCGTCAGCATGCCCTCATCGTCCACCGGCACGGGCTGCAGCTCTGCGCCCAGGCTGCGAAACACCTCCCGCGCGCCGAGATACTGCGGATCTTCCGTGACAACCGTGTCACCCGGGTCCAGCAACACCCGGGCTTGAATCACATCAATACTGGACACCCACACAAATCCTGGACACCCAAGACGAGGAACGCTCATGACCTGGCAAGGCCGCATCGAATCCGTCCACTACGCCGCTGATGCCGGCGCACCAATGACCACACCCCAGTCGATTCTCGCTATCGCCGGCAAAGGCATCGAAGGTGACCGGTACAGCCGGGGTGAAGGTACGTTCTCGTACACGGGCGGCGCGCGTCGCCAGATCACGCTGTTCGAAGCGGAAGTGCTGGAGACGATCGCGCGGGATCACAACGTACAGCTCGCCAATGACGAGTGTCGAATGAACCTCGTCACCCGGGGTGTACCGCTGACGCACCTGATGTTCCGCACCTTCCGCGTCGGTGACGTGCTTCTGCACGGCCTGAAGCTGAACGAGCCATGCGCGCGCCTGAACGAAGTCACGGGCAAGCGGGTCATCAAGGCATTGATCCATCGCTGCGGTCTGTTCCGCGAGATCCTCGAAGGCGGCGAGATTCGCCCGGGAGCGGCCGTCACCCCTGCTGACAGCGTAACGAAGAGCGCCTGAGCGGCCGGCGTCTATCGACCGAGGGGGCCGATCACCTCGCGCGCGAACGCCTCGATATAACCCGGGCCCTGCGGTTCCTCACCCGGCGGCCAGGCCGGCACCGGGTGGGGCACGATCACCTCGGCATCCGGCCATTGGGCGGTCAGCTCCGCATAACGTTCGCGGACGGTTGCCCAGTCGCCGACGACGCAGAATGCTTGCGCAACCTCGGCCGGCATGAAGCTGAGCAGCGCTCCGGCCGCGGCAAGATCGCGGGCATGATGAAAGTCGGGCCAGACCTGACTCTGGAGATCGTGCAGGGGCGGTCCGGCCCATTCCCATCCGGTCGGTTCGAGCAGCATCGGCGAATACTCGAGGTATCCCGCCGCCATGGACCTTGCGACGGCCAACGCGCGGTCCGGTTCATCGCAGACGACCGTATGGAATATCAGCGCGAGCTTCACCGCCGCGGGATCGCGCCCGGCCGCTGCCGCGCCCCGCCGGACGGCGGCGAGTGAACGCTCGATGTTTCCGGGGTGTGTCCCGACCCGCAGGAACACGCCATCCGCCGCCCGACCGGCCATCTCCAGCGTCTTCGGCCCGCCCGCGGCGACCCAGACGTCTGCAGGCGCCGCGTGGCGCAGCCGCGCGGGCCGCTTCGCCCCCACATCGAGGGCTTCACCGGCGAGCAGTGAGCGAATCACGCCAAGCGCATGCTCCTGCTCCGCGATCCGTGCGGGACGCCGGCCCATCAGCCTGACTGCCGTATCCCCCGCGCCGATTCCGAGCATGACGCGTCTAGGCGCCAGTCCGGCGAGGGTTGCCGTCGACCCGGCGATGACCGCGGGACTTCGCATGACAGGATTCTCGATGAGGGGCCCCATGGTCAGCGTGGTCGTGGCCCGCAGGCCGTCCGCGAGCATCACATAGGGGTCCAGCGCGAGCAGCGGCGAGGACGGAATCAGGCCGTACCCCCAACCCAGCGCTTCGGCTTCGCGGGCGCTTTCCGCAAACGCCTGCACGGACGTCATGTCGAGTCGATTGAGTCCAAACTGCATCGGTGCCTCCAAGTCGTGACTCACACTCTATCAGCGGTTCGTGCGCCGCTCGCGCGCGCGCAGTATGCTGATCCGACCGGCGGAATAACGAAGCATGGCCCTCAACATTTCACCTGCGGATGCAACGCTTGGCGCCGTCGTCACCGGCGTTCGCCTCGACGCCTTGAGCGAAGCGGAATTCGCCGCCGTGCACGCGGCGTTCCTGGAACACGCGGTGCTGATCTTTCCGGGGCAACACCTCTCCGATGCCGGGCAGATGGCCTTCGCAGGCCGCTTTGGCACGCTTTCGATCAAGGCCCAGCCCTTCTCCAACGAGCGGGCGGACGGCTCGTTGCGGGAGCCCGCAGACCCGTTGATGCAGCTCTTTCGCGGCAACGAGGGCTGGCACACGGACTCATCCTTCCAGAGCGTATCCGCCAAGGCGTCGATCCTCAGCGCGCGCAAGGCACCGTCCCGGGGCGGCGAGACAGAGTGGGCGGACATGCGCGCCGCCTGGGCCGCGCTGCCCGAAGCGGAACGGGCGCGCCTGGCGCCGCTCGAGGCCTATCACTCGCTCTATCACTCGCAGTCCGAGGTGGGGCAGGGCAATACCGGAACGCGAGATGCGTTGCGGGAACTGCACGGGCAGCGCACCGCAGATGACGATCAGCCCGGTTACAGCACGACCGACGCGGACGACACGCCACCGCTCCGCCCGCTGGTCAAGGTCCACCCGGACACCGGCGTACCCGCGCTCTACGTCGGTCGTCACGCCTACGGCATCGTCGGCATGGATCCCGCCGAGTCGGACACGCTGCTGTCCGGTCTGGTCGACTTTGCCTGCCAGGCGCCGCGGGTGCTCACCCACACCTGGCAACCAGGCGACGCGGTCATGTGGGACAACCGCGCCGTACTCCATCGCGCTCGACCCTGGGATCCGAACGAGGCACGCGTGATGTTTCACACCCGCGTGGCCGGTGACCCCGCGACCGAGACGGCCTCGAACAAAGCCGCGTGAGCTTCGGGGTGCTCGCGCCGGCCATGTGCACGGACCGGGCGGCCGTGATCGAAGCACCCCAACTGCTCCCTGAACGCTCAGCCCGGCTCGCAGATCCCCCCGCCCGACCGCGGCGGCTTCTCGCCGGCGACCACCCGTCTCAACGCCTTGGACAGCCCTCCAACGGAACCCTGCCAAAGCAGATTCCAATCTGCCGGTGCGAAGAAACATGGCCTCGCGGGACGTCGTGAAGCCCAGCGAATCCAGCACCACTCGACGATCCTCCATCAGCACCGGCAACTCCAGACCCCGCCGCTGCACTTCAGAACGGACCGACCCGAGTTCGTCGCCGAACTCGGCATTCAGGAGGAACACCTGCACGCCATGATCGCGGTATCGCTCGCTGAGCTTCCGAGCCTCCGCCAGCGCATTCAAACGCTGCGCGCACGCGGCATCGAACGCGACCAGCACCACGTAATCGAAATGCTCCAAAGCCCGGATTCCTGAACCCGCATCAAGGCGCGGCAGCGGGCAACGGATTACCGGCTGACTGCGCCGAGGCCAGTCCCGGCATCAGCAGGCAGGCCAGGAGTGTGATGACATGAGCGCGCAACGTCCTCCTCCGTTCAGGCTTCGATCAGTATACCCAGCGGCACCGCGCACCCGTTTGGCGAAGCCTCGCGTATGATCGGCATCCGACCCTCAGCCTGGACCAACCATGGATCTCGCCACGTTTCGCGCGGAAACCCGCGCCTGGCTCGAAGAGAACTGCCCACAGGGCGCCCGCGGCGTCGGACCGGTGCACTCAGGCAGCAGGCTGATCCCGGTCCCGCATCCTGACCTCGACATCTGGCTCGAACGGATGGCGGAGAAAGGCTGGACAACCCCGACATGGCCGGCCGAATACGGCGGTGCCGGGCTATCGACGGACCAATACCTGATCCTGCTCGAAGAAATGCGGGCAGTCGGCGCGCGTGCGCCGCTCTCCAATCGCGGCACAACCATGGTGGGTCCCACGATCCTCGAGTACGGCACGGAAGAGCAGAAGCGCAGACTGCTGCCGATGATCGCCCGCGGAGAGGGCGCCTGGTGTCAGGGCTACAGCGAACCCGGCGCCGGATCTGATCTCGCGAGCCTCCGGACCACGGGCGTCCTCGACGGCGACCAGTACGTCATCAACGGGCACAAGATCTGGACCTCGGACGGGGACTGGTGCGAGTGGATGTTCCTGATCATCCGCACCAACCCCGATGCGTCCAAACACGAAGGCATCAGCTTCTTCGTGATGAAGATGGACCAGCCGGGCGTCACCGTGAAGCCGATTCGGATGATCAGCGGTGCGTCGCCGTTCTGCGAGACGTTCTTCGACGACGCCATCGCCGACAAGCGCGACATGATCGGCAAACCCAACGAAGGCTGGACCGTGGGCAAGCGACTGCTCCAACACGAGCGCAGCGGCATGGAAATGCTGGCGGCGGGTGCCACCAGCAGTCGACGCGCCGCCGGCATCGTCGACATTGCCCGCGCCTATGTTCCGACAACGGACGCGGAACGCATTGCAGAACCGGCCACCCGCGATGCCGTCATCAATCAGGAAATGCAAACCCTCGCCCTGCGGCTCACCCAGCGGCGTATCGCACAGGAATCGAGTGACGGCCGCACCCCCGGGCCCGCCACGTCAATCATGAAGATCGTCAGTACGGAGATCGAGAAGGACCACGCGGAGTTGACCATCCAACTGATGGGCACCCAGGGTCAGGGCTGGGAAGGCGCACAGTTCTCGGAGCAGGAAGTTGCCGCGCACCGGCGTTTCCTGTCTTCCCGCGCCGCGTCGATCTACAGCGGCAGCAACGAGATTCAGGCAAACATCATTGCAAAGCGGGTATTGGGCCTGCCGGACTGACCAGCACGAGCTTGCCTGACGGATGATCTGAGGCGCAATGGCCCGGCGTCACGACCGGTTCGGACGGTGGCCGCCTCACGGGCCGGAAGCAGTTCTGCGAGGATGCCGCCGACTCCAGTCAGACAGGTAATCCCAGATGCTAATACCCATCATTGTCCGCATCGACGGGACGGACTACCGGGGCGAGCTCAACGACAGCGAGACAGCAGCAGCCGTGGCAGCGGCACTACCGCTGCAAGGCGCCACCAGTCGCTGGGGCGACGAGTACTACTGGTCGACCGGGGATTGACGCTGACACTGCCGACGATGCCCGCGCCACCTTTGGCGTTGGTGAACTCGGCTACTGGCCGCCGGGCGATGCCTTCTGCATCTTCTTTGGCCAGACGCCCGCGTCATCGGGCGACGAACCGGTGATGGCGAGCGCGGGCAACCCGATCGGCTGGATAACGGATGACGTCACCGCGCTGAGGGGGACCACTGGTGGCGCCTCGATCGAAGTCCGCCGCGCCTGAGGGTGGCACCGCATCCAGGCCCGCACGTGGCGGTCGGGTACAACGACCCGGGTCGATTCATTCACGCGGCCGGGCGGCCGCGGGTTTCACTCTTTGATGCGCTCTTTGCGGCCGGGCCGCACACACCCGAGACAGCGCACGAACGTCTCACGGGCAGGCGCAACGACGAGCGCCTCCGCGGACTCTTTCATGTTGCCCCCGGCGGCGGAGAACGGCAGGGTGACGATAAACGCCGCGGTGCCAACCGCCGTCATCACGACGCCCAGCGGACGCGCGACCACCAGGTCGGTCATCATCTCGAGCCCGGTCGGGCTCTCTTCAATCTGCTTGGCGAAGCCGAGATGCGGCAGGACCAG
>PBVL01000225.1 GCA_002728675.1 Gammaproteobacteria bacterium | reverse complement strand
TGACGCCGAACTCGCGAAGCTTAAGAACCGTCTGCGCGGACCCAGCGCTGCCGCGGCTTTGGACGACGACTGACAGGGCAACGAGCAGGGGAGCTCGAAATGGATTGGGTGGTGGCGCTTTTTGTCCCGGTGGTGATCTTCATGGTGGTTGTTGCACCGATCTGGATCATCTTCCACTACAAGTCGAAAGGCCGCGTCTCACACGGCCTCAACGCGGCAGACCGTGCCGAGCTCGACGAAATGGTCGTGGTCGCGAACAAGATGGCAGCGCGGATTGAAACCCTCGAGGCGATTCTGGACGTCGAAGGTCCGGGTTGGCGCGAAAAGCCGGCCGAGCGCCGCAGCGCCTGAGTAGCTGACGTCACGGGGACCGAGGGGTGAAGCAGTGAGCAAAACGGACCAAAGTAAAGAAGCCGAACGCGAGGCGCGCCGCGCCCGCAGGCTGGCCGAGCGCGCCGAAGCACGTGCGCGCCGGAAGGCCGACCAGGCCCGGCGCGCCGAAGCGCGGGCACGGGAGCTGTCCAAACGCGCGCACGGCGGAAGCGGCTCGAGCCCGCGCGGTATCGACGACATGCCGGGCGATGTGTCGGCACGCGCCGACGCATGGATCGAGGAGCAGACTGGCCGCATTCTCGAGGGCGCTGTCGACCAGATCGACAAGCACACACGGGAAGCGGAACGCGCCGCCGAACGGGCCGCGGAAGTTGCTGCCGAGGCGGGTCGCAATGCGCGGGATACGCGGCGCTCCGCACGTCGCGAGGCAGAACGCCAGCGCCGCAAGGCGCGTCGTCGCAGGGAGTCCGAGGAATCGTATGACTACGATGCGTTTGAGGACTGGGGTGACTGGGGCACCTGGTGGGGTGGCCGCTCCGGATGGGAGTCCAAGAGCGAACGCCGGGCCAGACACCGCGCAGAGCGTGCCCGCCGCAGAAAACTGCGTCGCAAGGGCCAGGGCAGTCAACGCGGCCTGTATCGCGACGACAAACACGGGCACATCTTCGGCGTTTGCGCCGGGATTGCCGACTACTTCTACATGGAAACCTGGCAGATCCGCATGGCCGCGCTTGCGGGGTTGTTTTTCTTCCCCGGCATCACCCTGCCGGCGTACTTCATCGCCGACTTCGTCATGGACCCGAAACCCTACTACCGGCGCGTGACAGACCGGTTCCAGGAACTCGACGACGAACCCACGAAGGCGCCCATGCCACGATCCGAACGCAGGCAACGCAAACAGGCACACCCTGCCGCAGGGCCCGAACGCATCGACAATGCGCAGGCAATGCGGAGTGCAAAAGCGCAGTTCGCCGACATCGAGGAGCGGCTGCGTGCGATGGAAGGGCATGTGACGTCACCGTCCTTCGAACTCAAGCGCGAAATCCGCAAGATGTCCGGGGATTCCTGATGCGTCAGGAGCGCACTATCAGCGGTGTCGAAGCGGTGACCTTCGGCGGTCCGGGGACGCTGCGCGTCGTCCAGGCCGAAACCGAATCGCTCGCGTTGACGGCGTCGCATTCCGTCCTCCCACAACTCCAGAGCAGGGTTGCAGGCAAGGTCCTGCACCTTGGGGTCGCGCGCGGGCCGGTGACGCCCATCGGGTTGATGCGCCAGGCGGTCACCTGGGATCTCGGGGTGCGCGAGCTGCAGAGGCTGGTCATGACGGGCAGTGGCTCGATCGTTCTGCCGGACCTCGACATGGACGAACTCGTCGTCGAACTGCAGGGTTCGGGCGGTATCCGGTTTGCCCACCTGACGGCGGACCGGCTGCTGGTCAAGCTGTCAGGATCCGGCGCAATCAGCCTTGCGGGGGATGTCGAGTCCCAGCAGGTCAGGATCACCGGTTCAGGAAGTTATGAAGCGATGCACCTCGTCAGCGACTACGGTTCGATCGCGGTCGCGGGGTCCGGTACGGCGGACGTCGCCGTGAATGACGACCTTGACGTGCGCATCGCGGGTGACGGCAAGGTGAACTACTCCGGATTTCCGGAGATCACCAAACAGATTTCCGGCCCCGGCAAGCTGACGCGCATTCGACGCCCGGCGGCACACCGAAGCTCCTGAGGCGCCCGCACGGGCCAAACAACGGTTTCATCAGTCTGGGAAAGGGAGAGAACCATGGGATTCTGGACAGCACTCATGATCGTTTCCATCGTCGGAATCATTGCCGGCAGCATCGTAACGATCGTGCAGCTTGGCACCTCGCGTGGCGGCAAGGGCATGAGACAGAAAATCGGCGCGCTCGAGCAACACCTCAACGAACTCGAAGCGGAACTCGAGGATGCGCGGAACCGCGTGGTCGTGCTCGAACGCATCGTGACCGACGACAAATCGGACCTCTCGCGCCAGATCGACGATCTGGCCGGGGGCTGATCAGGGCCCTAGTAGTCCAGGACGTTGCCGTCGAGGTCATCCGGGAGTTCGACGTCGCGTCCTGAAACGAATCGGAACGAGGTCCACTCGTTCGCCCGTGTGCCCGTTCGCTCCTCTGTGAATGCGCCCTCGGAGTAGTCTTCGACAGCCAGTCTCCAGAACGGCAGCGCCTGAACATTGGCCGCCATCACGTCCACCTGCCAGTTGCCCACAAACAGATCCCACAGTCGCCGTGCCGCGGCCGTCCCGACCCCGGAGCGCCGAAGGCGCCGGATCACGAAGAACTCGGACATCTCGATCACAGACTCGCCGGTTCTCGGCTCGCTGAGGATGCGGATGAGGGCGAATCCGGCCAGGGTTCCGTCCGCCCGGATGATGAACGGATACCGGTTGGGGTCTTCCCAGTAGTGGTCGAGATAGGGATACGCGAACGTCCCGTCCGGTTCGATGTCGACATCATCGAATTCGGAGAAGTCGTGCAGATAGAGATTCAGCAGATTGGCGAGGATGTCTCGTTCGCTGTTCTTCGCTGAGGTGACCTTGATGTCCATGCGCGGGATGTTCATGGCTGCGTGCGTGCAGTGCAAGCTCAGTTGTTGCCGAACACGCGATCCGGGTAGTTGGTGAATACGCCGTCGACGCCTATTGCGCGCATCCGCTCGATGTCCGCCGGTTCGTTCACCGTGTAGACGTAGACCCGCAGGCCGGCAGCGTGGGCCTGTTCCACGGTTGCCGCATCCGTGAGGCGCAGCGAGAGATTGATCGAGAACGCGTTATGGGTCCGGCCGATCGCCACGAAATCCGCGGCTCTGCCAAAGAGTGGCGCGTGTCGATAGCGCCGGCTCGCCCGCGCGAGTTCGGCGTGACGGAACGACGACAGCAGAAAGTGCTCTGGCGCCCAGGCAGCGCCAGCGGTCAGATCATCGAGCAGGGCGCAGACAGGCGCAGCCGTATCGGGGCCCTTCAGTTCGATGTTGATGCCGCATCGCCCTTCGGCGAGTTCGCAGACTTCGCGGAGCAGCGGGATCTGCTCTCCGTTCCCGGCGTCGAGCGCGCGCAGTTCCGGGAGCGGGAGTTCCACCACGGCACCGGTGCCGTTCGTCGTACGGTCCACGTCGTCGTCGTGAATGACTACGAGTTCGTCCCCGACCGCGTAGACGTCCAGTTCGATCCAGGGGCAGCCCATGTCGATGGCGAGTTCGAAACTTGCGAGCGTGTTCTCGGGCGCGTGGCCACAGGCGCCGCGATGCCCGATGCACGCGAAGTCAATCTCTTCGAGGCGCTTCATGGGTCCTCACCCTGGCCGTTTGCGCACAGCGTAACGGACGTTTGCCGGTGATGCAGGCGCCTGAAACGGACAACCCGGTCGCTTTGGCCGTACAATGGATCGTCCCGTCGGGAATCCTGAAACGGCCAGCCAGGGCGTCGCGCGCTTCGACGACATTTGCAGATTGCGCGCGGCACACGCCCTGGCGCTGACCACCTAGGGTGCCGGTCGACGAATCAGCCAACAGAACATCAGGAATCCGTGAGCTACCAGGTTCTCGCACGCAAGTATCGGCCCGCCAGTTTCGCCGAAATGGTGGGTCAGCAGCACGTCCTGAAGGCGCTGATCAACGCGCTCGAAGCGGACCGGCTGCATCACGCCTATCTCTTCACGGGTACCCGCGGCGTCGGCAAGACCACGGTTGGCAGAATTCTCGCGAAGTGCCTGAACTGCACGCAGGGGGTGACGTCGACTCCGTGTGGGACCTGTTCCTCCTGCGTCGAGATCGCGGAGGGGCGAAGCGTTGACCTGATCGAAGTGGACGCAGCATCGCAGCGTGGGGTTGATGAAACCCAGCAACTGCTCGAGAACGTGCAGTACATGCCAACGCGCGACCGTTTCAAGGTGTACCTCATCGACGAGGTGCACATGTTGACCCCCCACAGCTTCAACGCGTTGCTGAAGACCCTCGAAGAGCCGCCGCCGCACGTGAAGTTTCTCCTCGCGACGACAGAGCCGAAGAAACTGCCCGTGACCGTGCTCTCGCGGTGCCTGCAGTTCAACCTGAAGAACATGACGACCGACGAGGTGGTCCTGCATCTGCGCAACGTGCTGCAGCAGGAGGGGATCGAACACGACGACGCTGCGCTCTGGCTCCTGGGACGCGCCGCAGACGGCAGCATGCGCGACGCGTTGTCCCTGACCGATCAGGCGATCGCCTATGGAGGGGAGCAGGTCGGCGAGTCTGACGTTCGGGCCATGCTCGGGGCATTTGACCGTCACGAGATTCAGGCGTTGCTCGAAGCGGTTATAGACAATGACGCGGACGCGCTGTTGGGGCGGGTAGCGACGCTTGCCGAGTTCGCGCCGAGCTATGAGACATTGCTCGACGACCTGCTTCGACTGCTGCACCGTATCGCGGTGGGGCAGTTCGTTCCCGGGAGTATCGACAACTCCGAAGGTGACGCGGGCGCGGTGCAGGCCCTCGCTGAGCGCATGCACAATGATGATGTGCAGCTCTGCTACCAGATTGGGCTCATGGGGCAGCGGGATCTGCCGCTCGCGCCCGAACCGCGGGCCGGCTTCGAGATGATCCTGCTGCGCATGCTTGCGTTCCGGCCGGAAGATGGCGGGACCGCCGTCTCCCCGGACGCCGCTCGCTCGGCCTCTGACAACGGCCGCGCTGGCATGGCCACGTCCACCATGTCGGCGCCTGAAATGCGGGCGGACGCAGCGACGAACGAGCCGCCTGCGGCGCAGGTCCCTGCGGAGCTTGGGGCGATCGATCTCGAATCGCTCGGTCCCGCCGCCCGCCATGCTGCACGGATTGCCGCGCTGAACGCAGGGTCGGCGGTTGCCGATACCTTGCCCGAGACCCACCCGCTGGCTGCGGACGCGTCGGCTGACACAACGCCTGAGCCAACGCCTGACACAACGCCTGCAGAGCGGGAAGCGCCCCGCCGTGGCACGATGCCAGAGGAGCCGGCGCGCGCCGCGGCGCCACCTGAGGACGATCGACTCGATTTCGATGCACCGCCGGTTGAGCCTTCGGCATCCGAAGGCAACGAAGTGCCAGGATCAGAATCCTCCATTGCAACTCCGGCTGCCCCCAGATCATTGTCCGCCGGAGCTGCAGTGGATTCCGCATCCGTGCCCGAGCCGGCCGCCCGGCCCGACCGAGAGCGTTTCCCTGATGCCGTGGCCGATCCGGCAACTCGGGCCGCACCTGGGTCAGACGTCCATGCGTCCACGGACCCGGCAGGTGCCGCACCGGCAGAGGAGGCCGGGACGATCGCCGCCTCGGATCCCGCGGTGGAGCAGCAGTGGTTTGATCTCGTTGCCGAACTCGACGTGTCGGGGGTGACCCAGGTGCTCGCCTCGCACTGTTACCTGATCGCGGATGAAGACGGTGTCGTGCATCTGCGGCTCGGCAGGGAAAATGCCGCGCTCTGGAACACAACGCACGAGAAGCGCATTGCCGAGGCATTGGGCAAGCGGCTTGGCGGGCACTGCCGTATCGACGTGGAGATTGGACCGGTTCCGGGCAATACGCCTGCGATGATCGAGGCACGGGAACGGGCGCGGGCGCTCGCGCGGGCAGTGGCCGACATCGAAGGCAACGACAACATCCAGGCGCTGCTCTCGGACTTCGACGGCACGCTGATTCGCGAGACGATTGAGCCGCGGGTGGACTAGGCACAACGCTACGCTGCCCGGGCGCGTTCTCCGGACGACGCTTCGGGATTGACAGAGGAACGAGCGATGTTCAAAGGTGACGGGCTGGGCGATCTCATGCAACAGGCCCAGCAGATGCAGGCCAAGGCACAGGCGCTGCAGGAAGAGATTGCCAATACGGAAGTGCTGGGTGAGGCCGGCGCTGGCCTGGTCAAGGTCAGCATGAACGGCCGCCATGACGTGATTGCGGTCACCGTTGACCCCGACGTGCTCACGGAAGAGAAAAGCATGCTCGAAGACCTGCTGGCCGCAGCCGTGAACGACGCGGTACGCAGGGTCGAGGCCGTCAGGGAAGAGAAAATGGCGGACATGATGTCTGGCATGCCCCTGCCGCCCGGATTCAAGATGCCGTTCGGCAACCTCTGAGGGTGGACGACGTGTTTCGCGGAGTCGCTGCGTAGTGTCGGGCAGTGGTGTCATCGATGAGCTCGTCGAGGCGCTTCGCTGTCTGCCGGGCGTCGGCCCGAAGAGTGCGCAGCGCATGGTGATGCACCTTCTCGAACGCGACCGCGAAGGGGGTCGCAAACTGGCCGAGCGCATGCGGGTGGCCATGGAGCAGGTGGGTCATTGCTCGCTCTGTCGTAACCTCACCGAGCTCACGACGTGCGAGCTCTGCTCCAACCCGGCCCGCGACGCATCCCAGCTTTGCATCGTCGAAACCCCCGCGGACGTGGTGGCGATCGAACAGTCCGCCGCCTTCCGGGGGCGCTATTTCGTTCTACTCGGGCATCTGTCCCCGATCGACGGGCTGGGTCCGAACGAAATCGGTATGCCCGAACTTGCCGAACGCGCCCGCGATCCGGACCTTCGCGAGGTGATTGTCGCGACCAATCCGACAGTCGAAGGTGAGGCAACCGCGCACTACATTTCCGAACTGCTTGCCGATCGGCCGTTGACGCTGTCACGCATCGCACACGGCATCCCCGTCGGTGGCGAGCTTGAATACGTTGATGGTGGGACGCTGGCGCACGCACTCGGCGGGCGGACCCGGCTGAACAATGGTTAACAGGTGACGCATGGCTGACGCGGTCAATGAAGCAACTCGCCTGGTCACGACGGAAGCCGGGCTCCGGGACGCGATCGGTGCGTGCCGGGCGGTTGGCGCGGTGGCGGTCGATACCGAGTTCATGCGTACCAACACCTATTATCCGGCGGCGGGTCTGCTGCAACTGAGCGATGGCGAGTCCTGCTGGCTGGTCGATCCGCTGGCGGTCGATATCCGGGCAGTCGCGGACCTGTTTGCAGACACCTCGGTCGTGAAGGTCCTGCACGCCTGCTCGGAGGATCTCGAAGTGTTCGCCACCAGCGTCGGGGAGCTCCCGGCGCCGCTCTACGATACGCAGGTGGCCGCCGCGATCCTCGGCGACGGTTACTCGCTCAGCTATCAGGCGCTGATCGAACGCGAACTGAACGTGACGCTCGCGAAGGATCAGACGCGGTCCGACTGGCTGGCAAGGCCACTTTCCGATGAACAACTCCACTACGCGGCCCAGGACGTCTACTACCTTGTGCGGGCGTGGGACACGCAGCAGTCGCGCCTGGCCGAACGCGGCGAGTGGGTGCGCGAAGAGTGTGCAGGTCTGGCGCAGACGCCCTTATCCGCTGCGGACCCGGGCGACGCCTACCTGCGCGTCAAGGGCGGCTGGAAGCTCCAGCCTGAAGAGCAGCACGTCCTTCGCGAGACGGCGCGCTGGCGCGAGAGCTTTGCGCGCGGTAACGACGTGCCGCGAAACCGGGTCGCGGAAGACGCCAGCCTGATTGCCGTCGCGCGGGGCGCCGACTCCAAAGGCGCCCTGTCGAGGGCGGGCATGCATCCGAGAGCGCTGCGCAAGTACGCCCAGGAACTCCTCGGCGTGGCTGAAGCCGCGCGCCGAAGCACCCCGGACGATCTCCCGGCACTCCCCAGACCTTCTCCCGCCAACAGCAACGCGATGATGAAACGGCTCAAGGCCCATGTCGCACGGGAGGCGGAACGGATCGGGATCGAGACGCAGATGCTCGCGACCCGCAGACACCTCGAAGCGCTGCTGCGCACGCGCGACGAGTCGGGTCGGGTATCGTTGCCCGGGTCCCTTTCGGGCTGGCGCCGCGCGCTGATCGGCGACGGATTGCTCGCAATTGCCAACGAGGAGGCCTGATGAGTCCCATCGTCTGCAACGTGTTCAAAGGTAACGGGAAGGCCGATACGTACCTGTACGTGGACAAGCGGGAGGGTACCGCACGGGTGCCGCCCGAACTGCTGGGACTGATGGGTGAACTCGAGCTTGCGCTGACCTTCGTGCTGACCCCCGATCGCACGCTGGCGCGGGAGGATCCTGCCGTGGTGGTGGCCAACATTGAGACAACCGGCTATCACCTGCAGTTGCCGCCCGTGGACGAGCAGGGATAACCGGACTGCTGACATGGCGCCCGAGCCCGAATTCTGGAAGTCGAAGCCGCTGGCTGAAATGAGCCACATCGAGTGGGAAGCGTTGTGCGACGGCTGTGCCCGATGCTGCCTGCACAAACTCGAGGACGAGGACACGGGTGAGGTGTTCTACACATCGGTCGTCTGCCGGTTCCTGGACGAGTCTGCGTGTCGCTGCACCAACTATCGTGCGCGGTCGGTCCTTGTGCCGGAGTGCGTCAAGCTCGATCCTGACAGGGTCGATGAATTCCACTGGCTGCCCGATACGTGTGCGTACCGACTGCTCGCCGAAGGCAAACCCCTGGCGCCGTGGCATCCCCTCGTTTCCGGGGATCCCGAGACAGTGCATACCGCCGGGATTTCGGTCCGCGGCAAGGTCGTGTCGGATGAGTTCGTACCCGAAGATGCCCATGAGGAGTACATCATCCACTGGGTGGAGCAATAGCGGTGCCGGGGTGGGACTGGGTTCGCCCGATCGCGGGGATCAGTGCCGGGACGCCGAGCCCTGCTTGGGGCAGGACATTCACCGGGTGGATGCCCGGACCGCATGGCCGGAGCTGCTGACGTGGAGTACGTGGTCGCATGGATCGTCTACGCACTCGCCGGAGGAGGGTTGACGCTCGTCTGGTTCCGCATCACGCGTCATGTGCGTCACAGCGGCTGGCGGGATCTCCTGCGCGGGCTTGCGATCGTGCTGATCTTCACGCCCTGGACGCCGCCCGGCACCACGGTGTATGCGCCGGCGACGCTCGTGCTCCTGATGGGGCTGACGTTCGAGGGCACGGACAGCAGCTTCGCGAGCGGGGTCGCGCTGCTTGTGAGCGCATTCCTGATGCTGGTTGTGCTGACCATCAGGCAGGTGCGCAGATCGCGTCCGGTGCGCTGAGTCCGGGACCGCTCCTTGCGGTGCTCTCGCTGGCAAATTAAAGTGTCGCGCGCTATATTCGCGCGCTTTGAATCCCCTAATCCGGTTGCATCACATATGAAATTTTCCAGTACTGACACATACATAGCCACTGAGGAGCTGCAGATGGCAGTGAATGCTGCCGCGACGCTCGAGCGTCCGCTGCTCATCAAGGGTGAGCCGGGTACGGGTAAGACGATGCTGGCCGAAGAGGTTGCAAAGTCGATGGGCATGGAGCTCATCGCGTGGCACATCAAGAGCACGACGAAAGCCCAGCAGGGCCTCTACGAGTACGACGCCGTCTCGCGTCTGCGTGATTCGCAGCTTGGCGACGAGCGCGTTCACGACATCAAGAACTACATCGAGAAGGGCAAGCTGTGGGAGGCCTTTCAGGCCGACAAGCGCGTCGTGCTTCTGATCGACGAGATCGACAAGGCAGACATCGAGTTCCCGAACGATCTGCTTCTCGAACTCGACAAGATGGAATTCCACGTCTACGAGACGGGTGAGACGGTAAAGGCGATCAACCGTCCGATCGTCGTAATCACCAGTAACAACGAGAAGGAACTGCCGGACGCGTTCCTCCGCCGGTGCTTCTTCCATTACATCAACTTCCCGGATCGCGAGACGATGCAGGAAATCGTCGATGTCCATCACCCTGACATCAAAGGCGATCTCGTCAAGGAAGCGATGGAAATCTTCTTCGACGTACGCAAGGTGCCGGGACTCAAGAAGAAGCCTTCAACCTCCGAACTGATCGACTGGCTGAAGCTGCTCATGGCGGACGACATTCCCGATGAGATTCTGAAGAACCGTGACACCTCGAAGGCCATTCCGCCGCTCTACGGCGCGCTCGTCAAGAACGAGCAGGACGTGCAGTTGCTCGAGCGTCTGGCATTCATGAACCGCCGTCAGGGATCCTGACGGCGCGCACCCGAGCCCGACCGACACGTCCACAATCCCAGCGTCCGAGGTAACCCATGCTCATTAACTTCTTCCTTGCGCTGAAGAAGGCACGCATCCCGGTTTCGATCACCGAACTGCTGCATCTGCTCGACGTGCTCAAGGCGCGTCTCGTGTATGCGGACATGGACGAGTTCTACTACCTGTCACGGATGGCGCTCGTGAAGGACGAGCGTCACTACGACAAGTTCGACCGGGCGTTCGCACAGTACTTCAAGGGCCTCGAGGATCTCGCCGGTATGATCGCGGCGCTGATTCCGGACGAGTTTCTTCGTCGGGAGTTCGAGAAGTCCCTGACGAAGGAAGAACTCGAAAAGATCAAGTCGCTCGGTGGTCTCGAGAAGCTGATCGAAGCGTTCAAGCGAGAGGTCGAAGAAGCCGCTCGCGAAGGTGATCAGAAGGACAAAGAAGGCAAAGGCAAGAACGGTCGCGGCAAAGAAGGCGAAGACCGCAAAGGAAAGAAGCGTCGCGGCAAGCGACAGTGGGACAAGCGTGACTACAAGGCCTACGACGACAACGTCGAACTGGGCACACGTGGTCTCAAGATCTCGCTGCGCCGTCTGCGCAAACTTGCCCGCACCGGTGCCGATGACGAGTTCGATATCAACAATACGATCGACAAGACGGCCAAGAACGGCGGCCTGCTCGACATCATCATGCGCCCCGAACGCCGCAACACGGTCAAGGTATTGCTGTTTCTGGACAACGGCGGCTCGATGGACGCCCACGTCAAGACGACCGAAGAGCTGTTCTCTGCGGCGCGATCCGAGTTCAAGCACCTCGAGACGTTCTACTTCCACAACTTCCTCTATGACGGAGTCTGGAAGGAGCAGAATCGCCGCATGAACGAGCGGCTGGATACCTTCGATATCCTCCACAAGTACGCGCATGACTATAAGGTGATCTTCGTTGGCGACGCGACGATGGCGCCTTACGAGATCACGCACGCTGGCGGCAGCGTCGAACACTGGAACGAAGAGGCGGGTGCGCTGTGGATGCAGCGGGTGATGGATACCTACGACAAGGTCATCTGGATCAACCCGACCCCACTTGATACCTGGGAGTACTCGACGTCCGTCGCGCTGACGAAAAAGCTCGTGGACGACCAGATGTTCCCCCTCACGATTCGCGGAATCGAAGAGGGCATGAACTTCCTTACCAAGTAAGCGCCAGACGGTCCCTGCGGTGCCTGTGCCCGGTATCAGAAGCTCATGGCCCGTCAGCACACATCCGGACTGTCCAACGCCCTTGCAGCGGAAATCGACCGCTGCATGGTGCGGGACCGGTTTGCGCTCAGGAAGCTGATTCAATCGCCCCGCGGGAGCAGCTCCCGCGGCGGTTCCCGCAACCGCGGCAAGCAGCGGAGGGACGATGCGTCAGGCAGGGACAAACGCCTGGCGTCCCGCATTGAGCGCTCGCAGGCCCAGGTGCTCGCACGGCGCGAAGCCGTTCCGGCAGTCACGTATCCCAGGCAGTTGCCAATCTCCGCGAGGGTAACCGAGCTTCGTGAGGCGCTCGAGAAACACCAGGTTGTGATCGTCGCCGGCGAAACGGGCAGCGGCAAGACCACCCAACTCCCGAAGATCTGCCTCGAGGCCGGTCGCGGCGTGTTCGGCACGATCGGGCATACCCAGCCGCGGCGGGTGGCGGCGCGTACCGTGGGTGCCCGGATCGCCGAGGAACTGGGCGTCACGTTTGGCGAAGAGGTGGGTTACCAGGTCCGTTTCACCGACAAGACCTCGCCCAAAACGCTCGTCAAGGTCATGACCGACGGCATCCTGCTGGCCGAAACCCAGAACGACCGGTTCCTCGAGCAGTACGACACGCTGATCATCGATGAAGCCCACGAACGCAGTCTCAATATCGATTTCCTGCTCGGTTATCTGAAGCGGGTGTTGCCGAAGCGTCCGGATCTGAAGGTCATCGTGACATCGGCGACCATTGATCTCGAACGTTTTTCCAGACACTTCGGGAACGCGCCCGTCGTGCAGGTCTCTGGGCGGACATACCCGGTTGATGTCCTCTATCGTCCGCTCGAAGACGACACCAAAACTGCTGACTCCGACGAACTCGTGCAGCGGGCGATCGTCGATGCGGTGAATGAGGTCCTGCAGTTGGAGACGGGGCGGAAGCGCCCGGTTGGGATCATCGTGTTCCTTCCAGGGGAACGGGAGATTCGGGAAACCGCGCAACTGCTCCGCAAAGCGGGTATCACGGGACTGGAAGTTCTGCCGCTCTATTCGAGACTCTCGAACGCGGAGCAGAACAAGGTGTTCAACGAGTTTCGCGGGCGGCGTGTCGTCCTCGCGACCAACGTTGCGGAAACCTCCCTGACGGTGCCCGGCATCCGGTATGTGATCGATCCGGGCACGGTGCGGGTGTCGCGCTACAGCATCCGCTCGAAGGTTCAGCAACTGCCGGTCGAACGGGTTTCCCAGGCGAGTGCGGAGCAGCGCAAGGGCCGGTGCGGACGCCTGTCGGAAGGCATCTGCATCCGGCTCTACTCCGAGGAGGACTTCGAGGCGCGTGAAGCGTTCACGCAGCCGGAGATTCTCAGAACGAATCTGGCCGCCGTCATTCTGCAGATGCTCATGCTTCGCCTGGGTGACATTTCTGACTTCCCGTTCGTCGAGAAGCCTGACCAGCGACAGGTGAACGACGGTTTCCATCTCCTGTTCGAGCTCGGTGCGGTCGACCATCAGCGCAACGTGACACGACTGGGCAGGGACCTTGCGCGGTTCCCCGTGGATCTGCGGTTTGCACGCATGCTCGTCGAGGCCGCTCAGAAAGGTGCGCTTGCGGAAGTGCTCGTCATCACGAGTGCGCTCTCCATCGCAGACCCGCGCGAACGGCCGCACGAGGCGCGCGACGCGGCGGATGAGAAACACGCGCGTTTCGATGACGAGCGCTCTGACTTCGTGGCTTTCCTCAACCTCTGGCGGCACTACGAGGGGCAGCGTCAGGAACTGACGCAGGGCAAATTGCGCAAGCTCTGCCGGGATGAATTCCTGGCGTTCATGCGCATGCGCGAATGGCGCGACGTGCACCGGGAACTGACGGTCCTGTGCAGGGAGATGAAGCTGCACATGAACGACGCACCCGCGTCCTACGAGGCAATTCACCAGTCGCTGCTGTCCGGCCTCCTTGGTTTCATCGGCTCGCGCGACGGTGAACACGAATACCTTGGCGCACGGAACCGACGGCATCACATTTTCCCCGGCTCGGCGCTGTTCAGGAAGCGACCCCGCTGGATCGTCTCCTCTCAGCTGACGCAGACGAGTCGACTGTTCGGGCGCGTAGTGGGCTCGATCGACAAGAAATGGATCGAACCGCTGGCACGCCACCTGGTGCATCGCAGCTACTCCGATGTGACATTCGAGGGGAGCCAGGGTGAGGTCATGGCGACTGAAGAGGTCTCGCTCTACAACCTGCCGATCGTGACGAACCGACGCGTCAACTATGGGGCGGTCGAGCCGCTCGAAGCGCGCGCGCTGTTCATTCAGCAGGGCCTGGTCGAAGGCCAGTTGCGCTCCCGTGCGCCGTTCTATCGGCACAACACCAGGCTTCTTGCGGAGATCGACGCGCTCGAGTCGAAGGCACGCAAGCGCGACATCCGCGTGCGCAACGACGTCCTCTTCGACTTCTACGATCGCCGGCTGCCGCATCACATCTGTGGGCGGTCGGATCTTGACCACTGGCGCAAGGAGATGGAACGCGAGTCGCCGAAGATGCTGCATCTCTCGAGCGACCTGTTGATGGCGCGTGACGTCAGCCTGCCCGCGGCGGAGTTTCCGGAGGCGATGATCGTCGACGACATGCGCCTGAAGCTCGACTATCACTTCGACCCGCTCCATGCAGACGACGGTGTCTCTGTGAACGTGCCTGTTGCGGTCATTCGGCAGATTCCCGAGGCCAGGCTCGACTGGCTCATACCGGGCCTGCTGCAGGAGAAGTGCCTCGCCCTCATTCGCTCGCTGCCCAAGTCGGTGCGCAAGAACTTCGTGCCGGCCCAGGACTACGTTGAACGCGCCGTGAAGGGCCTCGAGTACGAGGGGCGCCCG
>PBVL01000224.1 GCA_002728675.1 Gammaproteobacteria bacterium | reverse complement strand
TGTCACGCAACGCCAAAGAAGTTCGTCCGCAGGACGAGCAACTCGCAAACAATCCCCTGTACCTCGCACGCCGCGAGCGCGCCGAGCAGGACAAGCCTCCTTCCCGTGGCGACTCGCTGGGCGCGGTCGCTGCCACGCGCGCGCCCGGCGCCAAGACGCGTTCAGAAATGCTCGACCAACTGCTCGCGGAAGACGGCGAGCTCATTGAGGGCCATTTCGGGACGGTGTTCTACCGTCCCGTCACCGTCTGCGGCGTCGAACTGAAGCTCGAACCCATCCAGCCCGTGATCGGCACCGTGGTGCACGGCATCGACTTGGCCAGGGATCTCGAGAACCCGGAGATGGTCAGTTTCCTGCGCGAGCTGTGGCTCAAGCGCCACGTTGTCGTGTTCCGCAATCAGAACCACCTCACTCGCGAGCAGATGGCGGAGTTCGCCGAACGTTTTGGAGCGATTGGCGCACCCTTTGGTGAGCGCGAACACGTGCCCAACTCGCCGTACGATCTGAATCAGCAAATCAAGGCGCCGGAAGTCCCCGAAATGCTGATCCTGCCATCCGATGAGGCGGTGCCAAACGCCGCCGCGTCCTGGCACTGCGACGCGACGTGGCAGCCACGTCCGCCAATGGGTTCGATCCTCATGTGCAGGGAAGCACCAGCGGTTGGCGGCGACACCTGTTTCTGCAACAGCCACGCGATGTGGGAAGGCCTGCCAAAGGGCACCAAGGAGCGGGTCCGTCACCTGACGGCCGTACATATCGGCAGCGTGGGCCACCAGATGGATGGCGTGACTCCCGAAGCAGTACACCCGGTAGCGCGGACGCACCCGGAAACCGGACGCACGTCGCTTTACGTGCAGCAGGGTTTCGTCAAGCACTTCTCGCCCGAACACGGCATTCCGGAGGACGAAGCCGGGGCGCTGCTGCGACAAATGAAGCTGCAGGAAGGCCGGCCCGAGTACACCTGCCGGGTGAAATGGGAAGTGGGTTCGATCGCCATGTGGGACAACCGTTCGGTGCTGCATGCGGCGAGCGGCGACTTCTGGCCGCAGCGGCGTTTCATGGAGCGCCTGACGATCCTCGACAGGAACGAGTCGCGGCGCGCGCCGTACTACGACCCGTCCGCCGAGGGCGCCTGAGGGCCGCAAGCAGCAGGAACATCGAGAAGTCGAGGTTGAACTAACCGGCCAGGCGTGCGGCGGCAATGCCGCCCGGGAACAGCACGACGAAGTTTGCCGTCACGCGCGTTCACCAGCGCGGTGCAGACCACCAGCATGGCGAACAGAACGACGTGCAGCAGACGAAAAGCGAGCATGGCGAACCTCCGTTACGATGACCGCCACCACGGCGCGCCGCGCCTGCCCAGCGCCTTCATCAACAGCGCGTCGCTGTTCGCCGCAATTGACCTTGGCCTCTTTACCGCCGTAGCCGCGGGTGCCGGTACGCCAGCCGCGTTTGCGGCGGAAGCGGGCATCTCGGAATTGAACGCCGACCGCCTCATGACCATGTGCTGCGCGAGCGGCCTGCTGGAATGGGACGGCACGGTCTATCGCAATGCGGCGGATGTGCAGCGCTTTCTCGTCGAGGGCGAGGCCCGGTATGCCGGCGCGTGGCTGCAGTTCATGCGTCCCGGCTGGGGCAAGTGGGGTGACCTGACAGAGTTGCTGAAGACGGACGAACCCGCGCAGGTCACACCGCGCTCGGTCATCGACATGACGGTCGAGAGCGCGCGGGACTATCACAAGGCGACGGCCAGCGTCGGTTTCGGCGCCGGCCGGCGTTTCTCGAGGGACGTCGACCTGACCGGCCGCAAACGCATGATGGACCTCGGAGGCGGCTCGGGCGCCTACTCGATCGTCGCGGCACAGCAGTTCGACGGCTTGTCCGCCGTGGTCTGCGACCTCCCCGCGGTCGTTCCCGTGACCCGCGAGTTCATCGACGAATACGACGTTGCGGACCGGGTCAGCGCCGAAGCCGTCGATTTTACGCGCGATGCCTTCCCGACAGGCTGCGATGTCGCGGTGATGGCAAGCAACCTGCCAATGTACGGCCGCGAGGTCATCGCCGAGGTGATCGGGCGTGCCTTCGCCGCGCTCGAACCGGGCGGTGAAATGCACCTCGTTGGAGAGATGCTCGACGACGATCGGGCCGGCCCGGCGGACGCCGCAATCTGGGGCCTCGCGGAAACACTCGCCAACAGCACCGGCATGAGCCATACCCGTGCGGAATGTGTCGCCTACTTCGAGCGCGCCGGCTTCACCGATGTGACCGTGCACGAGTTCATTCCGGGCGTGCTCACCCGTGTGACCGGACACAAACCCTAGTCAGTCGACCCAGCGCCTGGCATTGCGGAAGATTCGCATCCACGCGCCGTCTTCGCCCCAGTCTTCCGGGTGCCAGGAATTCTGAACCGTGCGGTAGACGCGCTCGGGGTGCGGCATCATCAGCGTGACCCGGCCGTCCGCGCTGGTCACCCCGGTAATCCCCTCCGGGGATCCGTTGGGATTGGCCGGGTAACGCGCCGCGACCTGCCCGCCTCCCTCGATGAAGCGGAGCGTCACCTGGCCGGACGATGCCAGAGCGCTCAATGCCTCACCCTCGATCTCCGCGCGGCCTTCGCCGTGGGAGACCGCGATGGGCATCCGCGAGCCCGCCATGTCGGTCAGCATGACCGACGGACTCGCAAGGACCTCGACGAGCGCGTGGCGCGCCTCGAACTGCTCCGAGCGATTGCGGACAAACCGGGGCCAGTGTTCGGTACCGGGGATCAGCGCCTTGAGCGCGGACAGCATCTGACAGCCGTTACAGACGCCGAGGCCAAAGGTGTTAGGCCTCGCGAAGAAGCGCTCGAACGACGTGCGGGCCGCAGCATGAAACAGAATCGACTTCGCCCAGCCTTCGCCTGCGCCAAGCACGTCGCCGTACGAGAAACCGCCGCAGGCGACAAGGCCGCGAAACTCATCGAGCGATCGGGTCCCCGCGAGAATCTCGCTCATGTGAATGTCGACGCTCACGAAGCCGGCGCGCTCGAAGGCCGCCGCCATCTCGACCTGGCTGTTGACGCCCTGCTCGCGCAGGATCGCGACGCGCGGGCGTGTGCCCAAGTTCAGATACGGCGCAGCAACGTCGTCAGCCGGATCATAGGTCAGTTCCGCACACAGCCCGGGATCGTCATCCTCGACGATCGCCGCGTACTCCTCGTCGGCACACTCAGGGTTGTCCCTCAGGCGTTGAATCGAATGGCTGACATGCGCCCAGCGTTGCTGGAGTTCAGCGCGGCTGATTGCCATCAGCGGCTCGCCGGCTGCCCTCACCACGATCTCCTGTTGCAGGGTTGGTGTACCAATCCGCCTGCAGTGGAGCCCCAGCCCTTCAGCGTCTTCAGCAATCGCGGCGGCGTCCTGCAAGGCGACCTGCAGCAGGACACCCACTTCCTCCGCGAAGAGCGCTGCAACCGCGTCATCGCGACTCGGGACGTCGAGCGTCACGCCCATCCGTCCCGCGAACGCCATTTCGGCGGCGACCGCGAACAGCCCGCCATCCGATCGATCGTGATACGCGAGTACCCGGTCGCGCAGAGACGGTTCCTGCAGCCAGGTGAAGAGCGCGCGCAGCAACGACGCGTCGTCAACATCCGGCACGGCATCGCCACTTTGGCCGTAAACCTGCGCCAGTACCGACCCACCCGTGCGCTGGGCATCGTTCAGGGCGACGAGCAGCAGCACACTGTCGTCCGTGCGCTGCAGCACCGGAGTCAGCGTCTGGCGTACATCCGGCACCGGCGCAAACGCCGACACAATGAGCGACACGGGGGATGTGACCTTGCGTGCCTGTCCGGCATCCTCCCAGCGCGTCTGCATGGACATCGAGTCCTTGCCAACGGGAATCGAGATGCCGAGGACCGGGCAAAGCTCCATCCCGACGGCCCGCACGGTGTCATAGAGGGCCGCGTCCTGGCCATCGACGCCAATCGCGGCCATCCAGTTGGCCGAGAGCTTCACATCCCCGATCTGCTCGATTCGGGCCGCGGCGAGGTTCGTCAGCGCCTCCGCGACGGCCATGCGACCCGACGCGGGCGCGTTCAGCACGGCAACGGGCGTACGCTCGCCCATTGCCATCGCTTCCCCGCGACGTGTCGCATAGCCCGCCGTCGTCACTCCGACATCGGCAACCGGGGTCTGCCAGGGTCCAACCATCTGGTCACGGGAAATCTGCCCGCCGACGGTCCGATCGCCAATCGTAATCAGGAACGACTTCGAGCCAACCGTCGGCTGACCCATCACCCGGTGCACCGCTTCCGCGACGTCGATGTCCGCGTCGAGCGCCGTGCCTGTCGCGGCCATCCGCCGCACGTCGCGATGCATCCTGGGTGGCTTGCCGAACAGGATCGAGAGCGGCAGGTCGACCGGCGTCTCTTCGAGCAGACTGTCCTCGAGCAGGAGGTGCTGATCCCCAACCGCACGCCCGACGACCGCGAACGGGCAGCGTTCGCGCTCACAGATGGCGCTGAACCCGGGCAGGTCCTCCGCGGCAACGGCCAGCACGTAACGCTCCTGGGCCTCGTTACACCAGATCTCGAGTGGTGACATGCCGGGCTCGAGGCTGAACACGTCGCGCAGTTCGAAGTGACCGCCAACGCCGCCATCCTTGACGAGTTCGGGCAGTGCGTTCGACAGCCCGCCCGCGCCGACGTCGTGAATGAACTCGATGGGGTTCGCGTCACCCATCTGCCAGCACTGATCGATGACTTCCTGGCAGCGATGTTCAATCTCCGGATTGCCACGCTGCACGGACGCAAAATCGAGATCTGCGTCGCTCGCACCCGTCGCCATGCTAGATGCCGCCCCGCCCCCGAGGCCAATCAGCATTGCGGGTCCGCCGAGCACCACGAGCGCGGCGCCTTCGGAGATCGAATGCTGGTCCACATGGTCAGGGCGGATATTCCCGAGCCCGCCCGCAATCATGATCGGCTTGTGGTAACCCCAGGCGCCGTCAGGGGCGACAGCCTCGAATGAACGAAAGTAGCCCGCGATGTTCGGCCGGCCAAACTCGTTGTTGAAGGCCGCCCCGCCGATCGGGCCTTCGAGCATGATGTCGAGGGCCGATGCAATGCGGTCCGGCGCTCCGTAACCAATCTCCCAGGGCTCCGGCGCGCCCGGCAGGTTCAGATCGGACACCGAGAAGCCGGTCAGTCCCGCCTTGGGCTTGGAACCCCGGCCGACCGCGCCCTCATCGCGGATCTCGCCGCCGGAACCGGTTGCAGCCCCGGGGAACGGCGCGATGGCCGTCGGATGGTTGTGCGTCTCGACCTTCATGAGGATGTGCACGTCTTCTTCGTGATGCGCGTACTCCCGACTGTCCGGGTCCGGGTAGTAGCGGGTCGCGCGCCCACCCTCGATCACCGAGGCGTTGTCTTCATACGCGGACAGCACGCCCCGCCCGTTCGCCATCTCATAGGTGTTGCGGATCATGTCCATCAGGCTCTTGTCCTGATCGACCCCGTCGATGGTCCAACTGGCACGGAAAGTCTTGTGCCTGCAGTGTTCGGAGTTCGCCTGCGCGAACATCATGAGTTCGACGTCGGTTGGGTTCCGTCCGAGTTCCCTGAACGCGTCGACGAGGTATTCGATTTCGTCATCGGCGAGCGCCATGCCGAGTTCACGGTTCGCGCGTTCGATCGCGGCCGCGCCCTCTTCCAGCACCGCGACACGCGCGAGACGCCGGGGCTCGAACGTGTCGAACAGCACGCTGGCGTCCGCCTCGCCTGCGACGACAACCTCGGTCATCCGGTCGAAGATGAAGCTGTCCAGCGCCGTGCCGACGTCATTGCCAAAGGACCACGCCACGGCACGCTCGATGCGGCGCACCCGCGTCAGCCCGCAGATGTGCGCAATATCGGTTGCCTTGCTGCTCCAGGGCGAGATCGTGCCCGGCCGTGGGATGACGAGCTTACGCAGGGCGCCCGACGCATCGTCCTGAACGTCGGCAGGACCGTACGTCAGCAGGCTGCGGAGTTTCCCAAGGTCACCTTCGCTCAGATCGTCCGCGTCAACGAGGTGAACGAAGCGTGTTGCGACCGTGCCGGGGTCGACTCCAGCGGCGCGCGCGTCCTGAATCAGTTTCTCGATGCGAAAAGGCGACAGCGCTGTGGAACCGGTGAGAATCTGCATCGGGTTGACCTGGCTCCTCTGTCGGAAAACCCGCCAGGATGGCGGCGGGCGGAGTATAGCAACGGCCGGGGCCCCGGCCGCCCTTCCGGCCCGGCCTGCTGCCCCCTTTTTGTGCTCTGTTTGTTGCCGGATGCGCGTCCGCCACCCCATAATCGCCGGACTTCAGGAGTGCCAAGACCATGACTTACGCCGCCCATCGCCGAATCATCGATGCCGACAGTCACCTCATCGAATTGGACGACTTTCTCGCCCTCGCCGCCACCGAGACCGACCGTGCGTTGATCCGTCCGATGGAAGAGCAGCAGGAGTTGCCCGTCGTACAGAAGGGACTGGATCGCGGTCGGGAGCTCTTTGCCAAACGTCAGGATGACCCTGAGACCATGGCGAAGTTCGAAGCCTCCCTGCTCGACAACACCAAGAGCGGCTGGAACCGTCTCGGCGCCTTCGACCCGAGCGAGCGTTCCCACACCCTGAACCTTTTCGGCTTCGAACTGCAGTGGGTCCTGCCAACCTTCGCATTCCACCAGGTGGCGCACGTCGACGACCCGGAAGTGCTCGAAGCGGGCGCCCGCACCCTGAACACGGCAATGGGTCGCTTCTGTCGGCACGATGACCGCCTGAAGGCGATCGGCTATTTGCCCCTCTCGCTCGGACCCAAGACCGCGCTCAGTCTGATGAAGCAGGGACTCGGTGACGGGTGTTACACCTTCATGGTCGATACCAACGAGCCGGACCCGACGAAGCGCGCCTTCACACACCCCGATTTCGACGACGTCTGGGCCCTTTTCGATATAGAGAATCGCCCGTTCGGCATCCACGTGGCCGTCAACGGGCACTACCGGGCGGTCTCACCAAGCTTCCGCAACAACGGCAAGACGACCCTCGAACTCGGGGGTGACGCCCCGGCGGGCGAACTTGGGTTGATGAACATCGGCGTCTCGGCCCAGCAGTTCCTTGCGGCCATGATCTTCGACGGGGTCTTCGAGCGGCACGCGGGTCTGCGCGGCATCTCGATGGAACATGCCGCCTTCTGGCTGCCCTCATGGCTGAAGTCGCTGGAATACACAGCATACAACTTCAAGCGCAGGCGCCAGTACAGTGAATCCCCGGTCGACATGGCACACGCGCGTCTGAAAATCTCGCCATTTGCGGGTGAGCCGGTCGGTTGGATCATCGATCAGGTGGGACCGGACATGCTCGTGTTCGCCTCGGACTACCCTCATCCCGAGGGCACGAACGACCCGATCCGACGCTTCGAGGCCCAGATGACCGAGTGCGACGACGCAACCATGGCCAAGTTCTACCACGGCAACATGGAAGCGCTGATGGACATCCAACTGGGGTAGCGCCACCGCCTTCGGTACTGCCCGCAGCGCCGTTGACAGCATCATCTGATCAGTCGAGAGTAGCCGACACTTCCCCTTTGCCGGATCTGTTATGACTGCTCTTGATGGCCTGCGCGTACTCGACATGACTCAGTACGAAGCCGGCACCTCGTGTACCCAGGCGCTCGCGTTCATGGGTGCGGACGTCGTCAAAGTGGAACGTCCCGGAGTCGGTGACCCCGGGCGCGGAGTGGGTCCCGGCGGCGGCAACTCCGAGTACTTCGTCATGTGGAACTCGAACAAGCGCAGCGTCACACTCGCACTCGACACACCCGAAGGCCGCCAGACACTGCTCGACATGCTGCCGACGTACGACGTTTTCGTCGAAAACTACGGTCCTGGCGTCGTCGAGAAGCTGAACATCGACTACGACGTGATGAAGGCGGTACATCCTTCGATCATTTATGCGCGCATCAAGGGCTTCGGCACGAGCGGCCCCTATTCGAGCTTCAAGTGTTTCGACATGGTGGCCCAGGCGGCGTCCGGCGCGTTTTCGATCACGGGGTACCCGGACGGCCCCCCCATGCGCCCCGGACCTACGATTGGCGACGCCGGAACAGGCGTGCAGGCGGCACTCGCCATCACCGCCGCCTACGTCCAGAAACTCAAGACTGGCAAAGGTCAGCTCATCGAAGTCGCCATGCAGGAAGCGGTGACCTATTACCTCCGTACCGCAATGGCGGGCTCCGCCGGTGGGCAAAACCTTGTGCCACGCAACGGCAACGGCGCGGGCGCGAGCATGAACCTCTACCCCTGCGCGGGAGACGGACCCAACGACTTCGTCTTCGTGATGGCCGTCACCGAACGCATGTGGGGTGATCTCATGCGCGCCATCGGCCGCGAGGACGTGCTGAGCGACGAACGCTTCGCGGATCCCCGCGCTCGCTTCGAGCACGCGGCTGATCTCATTGCGATCATCGGCGAGTGGACGACGCAGCGCGGCAAGTACCAGGCGATGCAGGAACTCTCGGATGCCGGCGTGCCGGCGAGCGCCGTCCTCGACTCGCTCGATCTGTACCGCGATCCTCACCTGGTCGAACGCGGGTTCATTCACGAAGTCGAGCACGAAGCCCGCGGCCCTCTGACCTTGCTCGGCTGGCCGCCCCGCATGAGCGAAAGCAGCGTCGAAATGAAAGCCGCACCGCTGCTTGGACAGCACACGGACGACATCGTCACGCAGGATCTGGGCCTCGATGCAGCTGGCCTTGCGGCACTCAAGGCAAAAGGGGTGTTTGGCTGATGATTGATACCCTGGGCTAGGCCCGTGCGCTGCAGACCGAAGTCATCGACCTTCGTCGCGCGATCCACGCGGAACCGGAACTCGGCAACAACCTGCCTGCCACAACCGCGAAAGTCGAAGCCGCCCTCTCGGGTCCTCCGCTAACGATCAGACAGAGTCGCGACACAACATCCCTCGTGGCGACCCTCGAAGGCGGCCAACCCGGCAAACGCATCCTGCTGCGCGCAGATATGGACGCCCTGCCGATGCCCGAGGACAACGACCTGCCGTTCGCGTCCCAGGTCGCGGGCCGCATGCACGCCTGCGGCCACGACTCACACACGGCGATGCTGGTGGGCGCGGCAAAGATCCTGTCGAACCACCGCGAGCAGATTCCCGGCACGGTCGACTTCTTCTTCCAGACTGGCTAGGAAGGCCACTTCGGCGCCAAGGTCGTCATGGATGAAGGGCTGTTCGACGCACCCAACGAACCCGATGCGGTCTTTGCGCTGCACATTGCGCCCTGGCTGGAGATTGGCAAGGTCATTGGCCGGCCTGGAACGATGATGGCTGCCGCCGATACGTGGGAGATCGTCGTGCAGGGCAAAGGTGGTCACGCCTCGATGCCTCACGATTGCCTCGACCCGATTCCGGTCGCGTGCGAAGTCGTGCAGGCGCTGCAGACGTTCACGACCCGGCGCATCAACCCGTTCGACCCGATCATTCTGACCGGCACGAAGATCGAGGCAGGCACGATCACCAACGTCATTCCCGAAACCGCGACGCTGACGGGAACCCTTCGATCAACGTCGGAACGCGCGCGTAGCACAGCGCACGAAGGCATCAGGCGTGTTGCCCGCAAGATTGCGGAAGCGTAAGAGATGGAGGTCGACGTCGAGATCAGTCGACGCTATCCGGTGACCGTGAACAGTCCCGACTTCGTGCGATTTGCACAGAAGACGACCGAGACATTGCTGGGGCCAGGCGGTTATCGTGAGGTCCGCGCGCCCATGATGGGTGCCGAAGACTTCTCCTACCTGCTGCAGAAGTGGCCGGGCGCGATGTTTTTTCTGGGCGTCAAGCCGGAAGACCCCGCACTCGCCGCGCCCTGCCACTCGAACCGCATGCTGCTGAACGAAGACGGCATGGTCTACGGCGCAGCGCTACACGCGCAGATTGCGCTGGACTTTTTGGACGCCGGTTTCCGGGGTGCCTGAACAATGCCGGTCCGGCCCTCAGAGCCGGACCGACGCTGCGCTCAGCCTTTGGCCTTGGCGCGCTGCGCGTTCAGGAACCTGATGAGCGTCAGCGCTTCCGCCGGATCCATCCGCCCGATCGGAGAATTGCTGTAGGTCGACATCATGACCTTGCCGCTCTTCGTCAGAACAAACTCGCTTGGCTGAATGTGATCCCGGCGTTCTTCCCACCAAGCGCCGATCGCATCGCCATCCTCGCGCGTCATCCCCCACGCCACGGGGAAGTTCAGATCGGCGGCAACCTCGATGGTCTGCTCCTCTGTGTCCACGGTACCCGCGATGATGCTGATGCCTTGCTCCGCGAACGCTTCACGGCGTTCTTCATAGCCAGCTAACAGCCGGCGGCAGTAGGGTCACCAGTGACCGCGATAAAACAGGACGATTGCAAGTGGCATCTCGATATCACCTGGCAGGGACATCGTGCCGCCTCCGGCAATCCTGAGATTGAGATCCGGGAAGGTGCTGCCCGGATCGAGCTTGTCAGCCATGGATGGCTCCTCGGTTCATGCACCGGCGACTTTGCGAGAATCCGGGGACAAGCGCAAGTATTCACCGCCAGGTTCGTCCCGGGCTCAAACTGCGTTAGTTTGAGCCACATGACACTCGAAGAACGGATCACAACGCTTGTCGACTGGATGGAAGCCGCCGGAAAAACAGTCGTCTTCACCGGAGCAGGCATCAGCACGGATTCCGGTTTGCCGGACTTCCGCGGTCCGGACGGCGTCTGGACACGGCGCGACAAAGGTCTGCCCGCGCACGAAGAACGGGACTGGACCGACTCGTCACCCAACGTCGCGCACCATGCGACGGTCGAACTGCAGACACTTGGCAAACTGGACTTTCTCGTCTCGCAGAACGTCGACAACCTGCACCTGAAATCCGGTATCGATCCGGAAAGACTCGCGGAGCTGCACGGCAATCTCGCGCTCGATCGCTGTGTACGCTGCGAACGCACTTATCCCAAGGGCGAGCGCGATGGCTGCGAATGTAACGGCGCGCTGAAGTCGAGTATCGTCGGCTTCGGGGACTCGCTGCCGATCGCCGACATCGAGGCGTCATTCAACCGCTCGGAAGCCTGCGACCTGATGATCGTGATCGGGTCCAGCCTCGTTGTGACACCGGCCGCCGACGTGCCACTTGCCGCCAAGAGCGAGGGCGCGCGCCTGGTCATCATCAACAAGGGCGAAACGCCGCTCGATACTCTGTGCGATCTGCGTTTCGATGAATCCATCGGGGACGTCTGGCCCGTCGCAGTCGAGCAACTTCGGGGACGGCTCATCTGACGGTTAGTGCAGACCCCGGCCCACCCGAAGGTTAAGCTGGCAGAAACTCCTTGGAGCGTTCGATGGCCGGGGGCCTTCCCGAGTCGGAATCGCTGCTCCGACTTGCCGTCTTCGTGACTGCCCTGCTTGCGCTCGGGCTCGCGGAAACGCTGTGGCCCCGTCGCGACGCGGATACGCGCCGCTCGCGTTGGCCAGGGAACCTGGGGCTCGGACTGCTAAACGCCCTTCTGCTTCGCGCCGTTGTCCCGGGTTCGCTGGTCGGCGTCGCGGTGTGGGTCGAAGCGAATCAGCTTGGCCTGCTGCCGTGGCCTGACACATCGCCGTCAGCCGCATCAACGCTCTACAAGGCAGCGGTCATCGTCCTGCTGGGTGCGCCGGCGGCGGCCGTGCTGATTTTCGAGGTCCTGCTCAGCACCACCGCACTGTTCTCCCACGCCAACCTTCGGCTACCACACTGGTTCGACAAGGCGCTACGCCTGCTCATCGTCACACCCGACATGCATCGGATTCACCATTCGATTGACCCGGCGGAAACCGATCGGAACTTCGGATTCTGCCTCGCCTCGTGGGACCGACTGTTCGCTACATACCGGGAACGGCCCACAGCAGGACAGCGTGCGATGACTGTGGGCGTCAAGGAACTGGAGCACGAACGCCAGAGCCTCGGCGCAATGCTCGCCCAACCGGTTCGCATACCCTGACGCCGCATTGGACTCGATGACGTTTCAAGTCAAGGACGTGTGCTCTGGTCAGGCGACACTACCGGACGCCAGGCAAGACGCACAACATTTCATAAAGCAGGTTTGCACCCGTCAGGGCAGTGTTGCCGCTGGTGTCGTAAGGCGGACTGACCTCAACCAGGTCGCCGCCGACGATGTCGAGACCTCGACACCCGCGGATGATCTCCAGACCTTGTGCGGTCGTGAGGCCACCAGTCTCGGGAGTTCCCGTTCCCGGCGCGTACGCGGGGCCCAGTCCGTCGATGTCAAAGCTAAGGTACACGGGGCCAGGGCCAATTCTTTCCCGCACTTCCGCCATCAGCGGGCTGAGCGAGCGATGCCAGCACTCATCGGCCGTGACAATCGTGAATCCCTGCTCGCGCGGCCAACCAAGGTCGTCAGGACCGTAGCCGGTCCCGCGCAGACCGATCTGCCAAACCCGCTTTGGGTCCACCAACTGCTCCTCCACCGCGCGACGGAACGGTGTGCCGTGCGCCAAGGGTTAACCGAACATCGCGTCGTTGACGTCCGCGTGCGCGTCCACGTGAATGCAGCCGAGCGGCCCGTGACGCTTTGCGAGCGCCCGCAGAACCGGCAGGACAATTGTGTGATCACCCCCCAGCTTCAGCGGGATGACGTCATGGCTGAGCAGTTCGTCGTAGTACCGCTCGATGATCGCGACGCTGTCCTCAGGTTGAACGTATTGACCGCAACGTCACCCGCGTCGATCACCTGGAGGTCCTCGAAGGGTGCAGCCTTCGTCAGGAGGTTCACCGGACGAAGCAGCGCCGACTCCGCGCGAATCTCGCGCGGTCCGAACCGCGCACCGGATCGATGGGACGTGCCAATGTCGAGCGGAACGCCCACGAAACAGACGTCTACATCCGGGCCCGGCTCGCCCGCGGGCAATCGCATCATCGTGCCCGGCCCGGCGAACCGGGGCATCTCGTTGCCGCCGAGTGGCTGGTTATGACGCTCGGAATCGGTCATGTCGGGGTCCGTTGCTGGACGGCGTTCAGCGTCCTGATGCCTCACAGCATGCCCCACCGCGGGCCTGGAAGTCTGCGAGCGCCCGGGCGACCCCGCGGCAGTCCGATGCGCGCCCGACGCTGATGCGCAGGCAGTCGGCCAGGCCGTACTCCACCAG
>PBVL01000223.1 GCA_002728675.1 Gammaproteobacteria bacterium | reverse complement strand
CATAGGCCCACTCACGCAACGCAGCCTGGATGAACCGCTCGGCCTTGCCGTTGGTACGCGGTGTGTAAGGTCTGGTGCGCTTGTGGGTGATTCCAAGACGCTGGCACAGTCGACGGAAGCGGCGCGACCTGTGGCATGAGCCGTTGTCCGTCAGCAGACGACGTACGGTGATCCCAAGGCTGCGGTAGTAGCGCAGCGCAGAGATCAGTGCCCGCCCAAGCGGACTGCACAGTTCGAACGCCTGGGCGAAATCTCGTAGCCGTAGAAGTGACCAACGCCCGTCATCCGCTCGGACAGAATGCGCAGGATTTGCCCCGCGCCGCAGCCCACCTCGCAGATGGTCTCGGGGTTCAGGCCGTTGCGGCTCAACATGGCGCGGATCTGCTCCGCTTTCCACGGTGAGTCGGCAACGTGCCACTCCGAGTTGTTCTCGAGGTAGGTGCCGTCCTGATAAATGTTGGACATGGGTGGTGTGGCTCCGTGCCGGTCGGCCGCGCCATCTTCCGGCAAGCAAGTGTTCATATCAAGGTGAGGCAGGCGGGCGCTTCGATCTGCGGTATGAACGAAGCGTAGGCGTCACGGCGCCAGGCTGCACACCCGGGTCGTCAGCCTACTGCACGACGCCTCGTTCGATTGCCGCGTCGATGGCCTCGTCACTGAGTCCGAGCAGTTCGCCCAGAACCTCCCGGTTATGTTCTCCAAGCATTGGCGCCGGCCCACGCGGACCTCCGCGATAGCCCGGAATGCGAAACTGGGTCCCGGCGTAGGGCACCTCGCCCATGACGGGATGTTCATGCACATGATGGAACTGTCGGTGCGCGTATTGGGGATCGCGGGCGAGATCACTGCTCCGCTGCACCGCGCCGGCGGGAACGCCGAGCGCCGTCAGTTCATCCATCGCGGCAGCGGGCGTGCGTGATATCGTCCATTCGGCGATGACGGCATCCAGCGCGTCGTGTTGCGCGAGTCGCCCCGCGGCGGTCCGCAGCGCCGCATCCGCGCGCCACGCGTCGCGGCCCAGCGCCCCACAGAGCGCCTCCCACTCAGACTCGGTCTCGATCGCAACCGCAACCCAGGCATCCTCTCCCTCGCAGCGGTAGATCCCCTGCGGGGCCGCTTCACTCGACCGATTCCCAAGCCGGGTCGCGACCCGGCCCGTCACCTGCGCATCGAGTATCTCCGGCGCGAGAAACTGCAGCGCCATCTCGAACTGTGATGCATCGATGTGTTGGCCCTGCCCGGTGCGGCGCCGATGGTCCAGCGCACTCGTGACGAGTGCGGCAATGAAGTGCGGCGCAATGACGTCCGTATATGCAAGCCACGGACCGAGGGGCGCGGTGTCTGCATAGCCGGTCACCTCGTAGAAGCCGGCCATGGCACCTGCGTGAAATCCGTACCCGGCCACCTGTCGCGCCGGCCCCGTCTGACCCATCAGACTCGTACTCAGCATGACGAGGCGCGGATTGATCTCACGATTGGCCTCGTAGTGAATGCCCAGGCGCTCGGTTGCGCCGGGCGCCCAGTTCTCGATCAGCACGTCGGCCCACGCAATCAGTTCGCGCAGGAGCGGGAGCGCGTCCGGGTGTTTGAGGTTGAGCTGAACGCACCGTTTGCCCGCGTTGAACTCACCGTAGAAGTGTGACTGATTCCACCCGATGGGCAAGTCGCCCCGCACGGGACCCAGCTGGCGCAGACCGTCCGGGCGCAGTTCCGACTCGACCTTGATGACATCCGCGCCGTGATCGGCGAAATAGCGAACCGACGACGGGCCGGCGATGACCCAGGTCAGGTCCAGAACCTTGAGCCCGGTAAATGGCGCATCGGCGCCGTCAGCCTCCGGCGCGGCGGCGGGCGCTCTCGCGGCGTTCCGCAGTTCGTCCATCAGCTCGTCGGTGTGTTCTCCAAGCGTCGGTGCGTTGGAGCGCACCGCGGCGGGTGACTCGCTCGCTCGCGCAAAGACACCGGGCACTCGCGCGGCGGTTCCCTCGATCTCGAGCGCCGTCCAGGCCTCGCGAACGGCAAGCTGCTCGAACTGCAGCAGGTCCGTCACGGTGTTGACGGGGGCGAGCGTCACGTCCGTTTCGAGGCCGATCGCAAACAGCTCGGCCTTGGTGTGTTTAGCAAAAAACGCCGCAAAGGCTTCACGGATGTCTTCCGGCGTCGCGATGACGTCCTCACCCCGCAGCACGCGTTCCGCGTAGGTGGTCCAGTCCTCGCCCAGCCACGCGGCGTCGATTACCTCATCGCCGAGCATGTGTCCAAGCAATGACTGAAGCGCGACAGGCGACGGCACACCCACGAGATGCCCGTCGGCGCAGGGAAACACCGGGTCGACCTGCGCCGTTCCGAGCTGCACGGTCGAGCCCATCCGTTCGAAGTCGAACCCCTGAACTTCGGCAGCATCCATGGCGTTCATGGTCGTCCAGGTGGCGCTGCATTGTGCTGACAGATCCACAAACTGGGCTTCGCCCGTACGCTGCATGCGCGTCAGCCCGATCATCGCGGCGGGGGCCGCCTCGGCACCCGTGTGCCGGAACACCTGTGGTGCCGACACGCGCAACGGCGCACGCTCGGGCAGTCCCTGCAGCGCCGCCTGCCCGCCCATCGCCGAGAGCGTCAGGTCGTTCGCGGGCCGCTCCGCCGCGGGACCGTCTGCACCAAAGGGTGTGATCAACACCTGCACGATGCGCGGATTCACCGCACGGAGGTCGTCGAACGTGATGCCGTTGGCGCGCAGCAGCCCCGGTGGCGCCGACTCGAACACAATGTCCGCACCGGCGACGAACTCCAGCAGGCCGGCGCGCCCGACCTCACTTGTCAGGTCGAGAACGACCGAACGTTTGTTGCGGTTGAACACGGCAAACTGCAGGGAGGCGCCCGCGTCCGTCATCGGTCCGCGGCGGCGTGCCTCGCTGCCGTCCGGCGGCTCCACGCGGATCACGTCGGCACCAAGGTCCGCCAGGATCATCGGTCCCAGTTCGCCCCGGTGATCGGTCAGGTCGAGTATTCGATAAGGTTCCAGCATCGCCCGATGATGCCAAGGCGCCCCCGCCTGCCTCAAGCCCGACCTGCGCCAATTGGTTAGACTGCGCGCTCGATCAAGGAGCGTAACTGCACATGTTGAAACCCGTTCAGCTCGGCCGGAACAGCGGCCTCAGAGTGTCCGAACTTTGCCTGGGGACAATGAACTTTGGCCAGCCCGGCCGCGGCCACCAGGGCGACTGGACCCTCCCCATTGACGACGCCCGCCCCATTTTCAAGGCGGCGATCGACAACGGGCTCTTCTATTTCGACTGTGCCGACACGTACGGCCAGGGCGCGTGCGAGGAAGTTGTCGGGGAACTGTTGCGGGAACTGCTGCCGCGGGACGAATACGTGCTGGCAACGAAGATCGCGATGCCGATGGGCCGCGGCGCCAACCAGAGCGGACTGTCGCGCAAGCACATCATGGAGGGCGTCGACGCGTCCCTCGAACGCCTGGGTCTCGACTACATCGACCACCTGGTCATCCACCGCCATCCGCACGGCGTGCCCGGCCAGGTCGAGGTGCCGATCGAAGAGTCCCTCGAAGCGCTGCACGACGTGGTGAAGGCGGGCAAGGTGCTCTACCTCGGCGGGTCATCCATGTTCGCCTGGCAGTTTGCCGAACTGCAGCTCACCGCGAAGTACAACGGCTGGACGCCGTTCGTGTCGATGCAGAACCACTACAACCTCATCTACCGCGAAGAAGAGCGAGAGATGAACCCGTACTGCGCCCGCACGGGCGTCGCGCTGATGCCATGGTCACCACTGGCTCGGGGCATCCTGGCGGGGTCCTACCAGGGCGGCTTCGACGGCGGTTCCACCAACCGTTCGCAAGGCCAGGACCGGGCGCGGACCGAAGGGCTCTACCGCGGCGAGATGGACTTCGCCATCGCCGAGCGTGTCATCGAGATTGCGGACAAGTACGGCAAGAAGCCGGCACAGATAGCGGTCGCGTGGATGGTGAACAAGCCAGAGATCACGTCTCCGGTCGTGGGGGTCTCGAAGATCTCCCAACTGGAACAGCTTGTTGACGCGGCAACCATCGAACTCGACGAGGAAGACGTCACCTACCTCGAGGAGCTCTATCAGCCGCTGGAGAACCTGCTCTCGATCGGTTACAGCTAGCCAGCCGGTTCTGCCGCCATGGCGCATCCACTCGGAATCATCGGCGTCGCCACGATGGGGCGCAGCCTCGCGCTCAACTTCCGGGACCACGGCATCGACGTTGCGCTCTTTGACGTGGATGCGTCACTGACTGCCGCGTTTACCGCGGAGCATCCAGGGTTCGCTGACAGCGTCGCCGACTCGCTGACCGACCTGCTCACCCGACTGGCGCGACCCCGGCGGCTGCTCCTGATGATCAAGGCCGGCCAACCGGTCGAGGACGTACTCGCCGTCCTCGAAGGACAACTCGAACCGGGCGACATCGTGATCGACGGGGGCAACACGCTCTTTCACGAAACGCGGCGTCGCGCGGCTGCCCTCAGGGCAACGGGCATCGAATACGTGGGGCTCGGCGTGTCCGGCGGAGAAGCCGGCGCGCGATTTGGGCCTTCCATGATGGCCGGCGCCCCGCAGTCAGCGTGGGCGCACCTCGAACCGCTGCTCACGCCCATCGCCGCCCAGACGGCGCACGGCGCATGCGCGGCACGCATGGGAGACGACGGCGCGGGCCACTTCGTGAAGATGGTCCACAACGGCATCGAGTACGGCGACATGCAATGTATCGCCGAGGCCTACGACGTGTTGAGCCGCGGCATGGGCCTTCCCGCGGACGCGATCGCCGGTCACTTCCGTCAGTGGAACGACGGACCGTTGGGAAGCTACCTCACCGACCTCACCGCGACTGTCCTGGCACGTCAGGAAGACGACGGCACGGCAACGGTCGACACGATCTTCGACTCCGCCGGCCAGAAGGGCACCGGGCGCTGGACAATTATTGCCGCGCTCGAACTGGGCGTGTCGGTGCCGACCATCGCCGCGGCCGTCGACGCAAGGGTGTTGTCCAGCCAGCACGCAGCGCGCCAGCAACTTGCCCGACCTCCGGTATCGGACGTCGATTTGCCTTCCTCCGCGCTCGGCGACGCGCTGCTCGCCAGTCGGATCTGCGCCTATGCACAGGGCCTGCAACTGATTGCGGCGGGCAATGCGGAATACGGCTGGGACATCCCGCTCGCACGGCCACCCCGGGTATGGACCGGGGGCTGCATTATCCGGGCGAAGCTGCTCGATGAGATCATCAGCGCGCTCAGGGAGAATCCGCACGAACCCAACCTGCTCGCGCATGACGCCTTCTCGGCAACGGTCGACGCGTGCGAGGCCGGACTGCGGCAAACAGTTCGGGCGGCCACAGAACGCTCGATCCCAACGCCCGCACTGTCGGCAAGCCTCGCCTGGATCGACATGTACCGGAGCGCACGCATGCCCCAGAACCTGACCCAGGCGCAGCGCGATGCCTTCGGCGCCCACACCTATCATCGACTGGACGATCCCGACGGGCCGGCTGTACACACCGACTGGTTCCCGGCATGAAGCCGCTCGTGGTCGTGATGGGCGTTGCGGGTTGCGGCAAGACCGAGGTCGGTATCCGCCTGAGCGAAGCGCTTGGCGTGCCGTTCTATGACGGCGATGACTACCACCCACCGGAAAACGTCGCGAAGATGAGCGCCGGGAACCCGCTCAACGACGACGATCGCGTGGGCTGGCTCGCGCACCTCGCCGACCTGCTTGGCGAACATCGTGAGCGCGGCTGCATCGTTGCCTGCTCGGCGCTGAAGGAAAAATACCGCGACCAGCTGCGTGGATCATCCGATCCGCGCTTTGTGCACCTCGTCGTGACCCCCGCTACGGCCGAAGCACGGCTCAGGTCCCGAGCGGGACACTTCATGCCCGCCTCGCTGGTCGCGAGTCAGTTCGACGCACTCGAAGCGCCCGCAACTGCGGCCACGGTGGATGCGGAACAACCACTGGATGACGTAGTGAGGCGCGCGATCGACGCCCTTGAACACTGAGATACCGCCGGGCGCAGCCGCCGGGCTATCCCGCTTCCGCGAGCAGGAGGTCGATACGGGCCTTGAATGCGGCGTAGGGCTGCGCGCCAACAATCACGTCACCCGCGACGGCCTCGTCGTCCGAGCGTCCCAGCACAAATGTCGGCGTACCCGTGATGCCCATCGCTTCCGCGCTGAGTCGACTCTCTGTCACGAGCGCTTGCTTCTGCTGTGATTCGACACATGCGGCAAAGGTGCTGGCATTCAGGCCAATGTCCGCCGCCATGCTCTCGAACTCGCCCGCGGCAACGCCCTGTGCGGCCTCGAAAAGCCTTGCGCGCATTGGCCAGAAGCCGCCCTGCTCGCTGGCGCAGAGGGAGGCGACCGCCGCTGGCGCCGCCTGCTTGTGAAACCCGAGCGGCAGGTCGCGCACCACCAGCCTGACCTTGCCCGTGTCGATGGAGTCGCGTTTCAGTGCGGTCAGCGTTTCGGCGAAAAACTTGCGGCAATACGGGCACTGGTAGTCGGGAGAACTCGACCAGCGTGATCTGGACCTATGTCCCGAAGCGATACCTCAGCTTCATGATGAACACGTCGACGATCGGCTCTCGCCACGCTTCCTGGAAGAGATCGCCGAACTCGGGGTCCGGATCCGTCGGCAGGTTGCTGCCGCGCGTGTAGACGAGGAACAGGTCCGACAGTGGCCCGATCTCCCACCGGTAGCGAAACTGTGCCGTGAGCCTCGAGATCGTGAAGTCTTCCGAACCTGCCGTGGGTTGGACAGCTCGCCTGACCAGCGGGCCTTCGCCGAGCGGCACCTCGAGGTACTCCTGCCCCTCGGCGCGGATGCCCGCCCATTGCAGCGTCATGCGGAGCTGATGGCGGGCATTGAAGAAGAAGTCGGTCGCGAGCGTTGGTTGCAGGTCCGTTGCAGAGTACGTCGCAAACTCGCGCCCTGACCGGTACACGAGCCAGCCGTCCCGGCGCTTGTAGCGAATGTCGAAGTCGAACGAGAACCGGCCATTCGGCTTGAACGTGAATCCGAAGTCACTGCCGTAGGTCCAGCCGCCGAGGCTCTCCTGCTCCGCCGTCAGCGTGCCGCTCCAGGCAAGCGGCTTGGCGGTGTCGGACCCGAATGCCACCTGGGTGAACCACCGGTCCTCAATCTTGAACATGCCGTTGCCGCGACTGTTGCGGTCGTCCCACTGGGTCGGGAAGTAGTTCAGCGTCCATTTGACCTCGGATCGGTTCGGCAACATGAAGGTCTGGTTGGAAAAGATGCCGAGCCGGTTGGCGAAACCGTCGACGCTCCATTGGTTACTGAAGAACAGCGAGTTGCGCATCATGCGCAGCTTCTCGAGCCCGCGGGTCTGCGTGCGGACGACCCCGTAGCGCGCGACGATCGCGTCGTTTCTGCCAATGAACCCCAAGTCGCTGATATCGAGACGCTCATCCAGGTAATCGAGCGACATACGATGCAACCAGGTACGTGATGGTGCATAGGTGAAGTCGCTGAACACGCCGTGCCCCTGCCTCGTGCCATCGTCACTGAAGAGGTACTGCCCGTCGAATCTGAGCTTGCCGTCTCCCGTCAGCACGTGCGCGTCGATCCCGTGCGTCATGGCATCGTCGCCCGGGAGCGTCACGATCGTACCGATATAGCCGAGCGCCTTGCGGCCGTTGCCCGAGCTCTCCCAGATGCCGCGAATCACACCGAAGTCCCGGCCCGGACCTTCGACCAGCACGTTCTGACCCGTCGTGTCGTCCGTCCCGCGCAGTTCGACGTCGTCCTCCGCAGCGGCCAACACACCGTAGCGAAACGCGCCCTGCTGACCCACCACCTTGACGGCGCCCAGCAGTTGCGACGGTTTGCTGCGCTCGATTCCGCTCACCGAAATGCCGTCAGGGATGTCGATGTGTTTCGCGGCGCCGCCAATGCGGCGGGTATTGACGAGCGTTGTCGGCTCGGGTTCGTACGTCAGCGGTGTCGCACGGGGGCCGGTGCCTTTGGGGCGGGAGTTGAAACGGTTGATGTCCGACCGGGGGGACGTCACGAACACTTCGTTACCCTCGAGAAAGAACAGGCGCTTCTCCGGGAAAAACGTCTCGAACGCCGTCAGATTGACGACCACCTTATCCGACTCCACCGCGCCGAAGTCCGGCTTGATGGTCGCCGTCAGCTGCAGGTTCGATGAAGGCCGGAAGTAGAGGTCGAAGCCCGCATCGACCTGCTGTTCGCCCGCGATCGCATCCTGGGTGGACGAGACATAGGGAAACACCGCGACGCTCCGCTTCGGTTCGACGCCCGGGAACGACACGGGCTGCAGGGCGGACATGAAACGCGGACTGTTGAATGGCAGCGCCGGCCAGCTGTAGGTTTCGTCCAGGTGCGCCACCTGACGACGGAGCCAGATGCCAATCACGCGATCGTCGCTCTGCGGCATCGCCATCATCGACCAGGGCAGGTACATCTCGGCGCTCCAGCCATCCTCCGTCACCGCGGACGCGCCGCGCCAGGGGCCGTCCCACTGCTCGGAGACCGTCCGTTCGGGTACGACCGTGCCGTCACGCAACGTTCCGCCAAGACTGACCTCGAACCAGTAGCCGTACAGCCCCGCCCCCGAAGCATCCAGCGTGACGTGGAATGCATCGCGGTTGAGCGACTGATCGCGCGACGACAGCCGGTTGACGAGCGTGTCAGCCGGCTGCTGCATGACTGCCGAGACGTAGACGCCCTTCTCCGTGTAGATGAGCCGCGTGATCGTGCCGTACTTTGGTTCCGCCGCCGTATCGGGCTCCGAGACGAGCATCTCGTCGAACCCCGGCACCTGTTGCCAGACCGGCTCGTCGACCCGACCATCCAGCGTGATGTCCGGGTCGCGCATCCGGGCAACGGGAATGGTTGCGCCGTCTGCAACGATCGTCGTACGTGCCACCGCCTCCTCGACAGGCGCGGCGGGAAGCGCATCAGAGCGAATGATGGCTGCAGTTTGCACGGGAGGCGCCTGCTCCCGGCGATCGGCGGGCGGTCGCATTGATCCCCGCGAAGCCGGCATCCGTGCCGGGGTCGCGAGTCGCGGGACCCGTCCGGGTGACGCCTGCGGCGCCTGGACGACTGCCTCCGCAGCCTCGGTAGTACCCGCCTCCCGCAGGTACCAGGCCTCGAAACCACGGGTTGCCGCAAGGTCGATGAGCGCACGCGCGCGAACCTCGGGCATGACCCCCGAGACAACGCGATGCAGACGTTGACCGCGGAGTTCGACGGCTACTACCCGTGTCGGAATCTGCAGAGCCTCGTTCACGCGCATCGAGGCGGCGGCCGCCAGGTCCTGTCTGGCCCAACTGCCGAAGACAGCGGCGCCTTCTTGCCCGCGTGCGTCCGCGATCAGAATGCAGAGACCAAGGGCAAGAAGGCGTGGGATGCAAGACATGGGGCGGCAAAATAGACGGCCGCCGGCCACGGGGCAAGCAGTTTGACGCGAACGGCACCTGTCGTGAGGGTGCCTGTGAACAGACCATTCACCAGCGTAATGCGGCCAGCCAACTCTGCCTGCGCTCCTCTGCGCCGCTCACCCCGCCGAACATCGACAGCGGTATGGACCAGTCGATTGCGAGAATTCCATTCGTTCGGGGAGGCGGGCCACCGGTGACAATGCGGAGTTGCGGAACTTGCCCGCGTCGCGGTCTATGCGCCGGAGCGGATGCGATCGGGTCGTAGTTCAAGTGATGCCATCGCGTCCGGCACCTCTTTCCACGCAGCGATGGTCTTTGCGTGGGCTTCGTTGTTCATGTCCCAGTAACGTGAACCCATGCGTTCGATCAACTGAACCCACTCTCCCGGATCAAACTCGCCAATCGAGACGGCGCCATCGAACGCGACCCAACCTTCCCGTTCGCCAATGTGATTTGTCACGAGCACCGAGACATTGGGGTCGTTGGTCAGGTGAT
>PBVL01000144.1 GCA_002728675.1 Gammaproteobacteria bacterium | reverse complement strand
GGTGTACGCGGCTGGGTCCACAAGGTTGCGGCCGATCCGGACCAACGGCGCTCGGGCATCGCACGCCATCTGATGGCGGCCGTCGAGGACGGTCTTCGCAGTGCGGGTTGCCCGAAACTCAACCTGCAGGTACGCGCCGGGAACGACGCCGCGGTCGCCTTCTACAAAGTACGCCATCGAAGACCGGGTCAGCATGGGAAAACGGCTATAGGACCCCTGCCGACCCAAAAGGGGCAGACTGAATGTGTGCCGTCAGTGCGCCCAGCCTGGGGACCCGAGAGGGACGATCCGATCCGCGGACGGGGCATTGCCTGCCCATCTGATTGAGACCGTCATGCGATCCCTTTTTCAGCCCCGATGTCCCCGATCCGGGCGCATGGAGAAGGGGATTCCCATGTCCGACCGCAACGCCACCCGCCCCCCGAGCCTCAGCCTCGAACATCTCCGCGAACAGTCGAAGGCGCTGCTCGCCCAGTACCGCGCAGGCAATGCGGACGCGCGCGCCCGCGTCCACCTCTATTTCAAACCAGAAACACGGATCGGACTGAAGCGGGTCCAACTCGTCGTCGCACGCGAGTCCGGCTATCCGGACTGGGATGCGCTGCGCGCCGGCCTGGCAGTGCCTGACGGGTTCGATGAGACGCTCACCGAGGCACTCGCCTCGGGCAACGCAACCTCAGTCGATACGGTATTCGACGCGCTGGACCTCGGCGCGGTGGGCGCCACGGACGTGAACCGGCTCCTGCAGCTTGTGGCGAGCTACGGTGACTCCGGCCGGACCGACCGGTACGCGACGGTCGTTGCCAGGCTCCTCAGGCACTGGGAACCGGACCTCGGCACCTGTGCACTGCTGGGCCTTCGCAGGGAAGCGAGCGCACACCTGAAGCACGGTAAGGGGGGACTGTCAGCCCGCAACGACGAAGGCGCAACGCCCCTGCACCTCGCTGCCGAACGCGGTGCGCTCGATTTGACCAAGCCCCTTATCCAGGCCGGCCCAGACGTGAATGCGCAGGACGCCTACCGTCAGAAGCCACTCGATCGCGCCATGCACGCCGGTCCACTCAAACCGGAACCGGCGGACGACGTGGTTGCACTGCTCCGCCGCTCCGGCGCCACGGTCGACCTCTGCACGCTCGCGTCGCTGGGCGACGTTCCGGGCTGCAAAGCGCTCATCGAGGCCGGTGAGCCCGTCGACTCCCGAGACGCGCATGGTCGCACCGCGCTGTTCCGGGCCGTGCGCAACAATCGACCGGACGCCGTGTCTGCACTGCTCGACCTGGGCGCGGACCCCAACGCGGCCAGCTCGGACGGGCAGACGCCCCTCTCGACCGGCTGCGTGCACACGCTCTCGCAGGAATGTGATGCGGTCATCCTGAAAGCATTGCTCGACGCGGGCACCCACCTGACGCCCATCGCGGCCGTGGTCACCCAGGCGCTCGGCGCGCTTGGGCAGTTCATCGACGCCGATCCGGGCCTGCTCGAGGGTGACGAACTGCTCGGTTATGCGATCCATGCGTGGCGCAAGGACGCTTTGCGTCTGCTGCTGAAGCGGGGCGCAAAGCCGTCGGCAACAAACTGGGGGCATATCGAACGGATCGCCGTCGATGACGCGGCGCTCATTGCCGAGTTGAGGGCCCTTGCGGACGCATAACGAGGGCCCCGGTATCCTGCCCTGAGCGTAAGGAGAGAGCACCATGGCGGACGACGACCGACACTTTGCGACGCTGGGCGCCGCGCGCACGAACCTCGACGGAGTGGGCGACGGCACGGCCGAACTCATCGCGCAGTTACACGAATCGGGCGCCACCAACCCGCTCGTCTTCATCCGGCACAGTGCACGGGAGTACGGCACCACCTTCAACGATCTGGACAATCCGCTGTCGGAACCCGGTCGCGACCTTGCCCGCAGCCTGGGTGAGCGTCTCCCCAGCTTCGATGCGATTCACACCTGGTCGAGCCCGTCCGGACGCTGCGTCGAGACCGCCGAACTGATCGCGCGGGCCTCCCCCATGTCCGTCAGGGGCAACCGGTCGCACAGCGATCTCTCGGTTTTCTATGTCCGCAACATGCGCAAGATCGGCGGCATGCTCAAACATGAAGGGGCGGACGCGACGCTGGCGGCATGGTTCGAAGGCCGGCTGGATCCGGCCTGGATGACGCCGCCCGATGAATCGATTGGGCGCCTCAAGGCACGGCTGGCGACAATCCGCGACGACGCCGCCGACGGGCAGCTCACCCTCGTCGTCTCCCACGACTGGAACCTGTACCTGCTGCGAACGATGCTTCTCGGCACTCCGTTCGGAGGGCTGCCGCAGCCCGAGTACCTCGAAGCGCTCGCCATCTGGCAGGACGGTGACACACTGCTGGCCTGTGATCCCCACCACCCCGCGCGGGAGATCAGCCTCTAGGAGGACCCATGGATATCCAACTCCCCAATCCGCCCGCTGAATCATCTGGCGAAGCCGTCGTCACGCTGCGCGATGCCGGCTCCGCGTCCGGACGGGTAACGCTGACCGTCCATCTCCCGGCTTCCGGCGCGACCGGGGGCGGCGTGGTGATCGCGCCGGGCGGAGGTTACCGAATCGTCGCGTCCGACCACGAAGGGCTGCAGATGGCGCGGTGGCTCAATCGTGCAGGGATCGCGGCGTTCGTGCTGCGCTACCGACTGGCGCCCGACCACACGCCGGCGGACGCATTGGAAGACGCCGCCCTGGCACTCGATCATGTCAGAACGAACGCCGCACCATACGGCGTCGACGCGGCTCGGGTTGGCATGCTCGGGTTTTCGGCGGGCGGTCATCTCGCTTCGGCCTCGGGTACGCGGTTGCCCGCAGCCCAACGACCGGCGTTCCTGGCCCTGGTCTATCCGGCCATCGCGGGAGACCTCTTCGGCGAAGCCGCCGCACGGCAGTTCCCGTCAACGCACACCGCCGTCGACCCGGATACGCCGGCTACCTTCCTCATCCACACCCATGAAGATGACGTGGTGTCGCCGCGCCATTCGCTGCGCTTCTATGACGCCTTGCTGGACGCCGGCGTACCGGCCGAGTTTCATGTTTTCGCCGCAGGCGGGCACGGCCTCGGCCTCGCGCCGGGGGACCCGGATCTTGGCCAGTGGCCCCAACTGCTGCTCAACTGGCTGCGCCGCCTCGGCCTGCTGCAGGCGCACACGCGCGCCAGTGTGACGGGCACGGTCACGCTGGGCGGCGACCCGCTCTTCTGGGGTTGGGTGACGTTCAATCCGCTGACCGACCCCGCCCCGCCCGCGGTCGCCTATCTGGGTTGGCGCACCCGGGGCGGGTATGCGATCGACGCGACCCACGGTCCGACGCCGGGCCCCTGCTCCGTGACGGTCCACCGCGTCGCACAGTCTTTTGACGCGCCAGAGAGTGGGGCCTATTCCATGGCGGACGCTGAACGGTACGACTGGCTGGAGGGCGGACAGCCCGTGGTTGTGACGATCGCCCCGGGCCACAACGTGATCGACATCCCCCTGTAGCGTCGTTCCGTGGTGTTTGGCCGCGCCCGCTTTCCAGGTATTCTGATGGACCTTCCTCATCGCGACTATCCATCATGCTCGATCTCAAGATCACGAACGCACGCCTCGTCGACGGCACCGGCGCCCCGGAACGAGACGCTAATGTAGGCATCGTGGACGGGCGCATCACCGAGGTCGGCGAGGTCACCGGCAAGGCGACCCGTACGATCGACGCGGCAGGTCGCCTCGTCACTCCGGGTTTCGTCGATATTCACACGCACTACGATGGTCAGGTCTGCTGGGACAAGCAAGTCACGCCAAGTTGCTGGCACGGCGTCACGAGCGTCGTGATGGGGAACTGCGGCGTCGGGTTTGCACCGGTGCATCCCGGCGACGAGTCACGGCTTGTCTCGCTGATGGAGAGCGTCGAGGACATCCCCGGCTCGGCGCTGCATACGGGTATTCCCTGGGGTTGGGAGTCGTTCGCGGAATACCTCGACACCATCGACACGCCCTACACGCTGGACGTCGGCACACAGGTGCCGCACGCGGCCATCCGCCGCTACGTCATGGGCGACAGGTGTTACGACGACGCGACCGATGCCGACATGCAGTCCATGGCGAGTCTGACCGGCGACGCGCTACGCGCGGGCGCACTGGGATTCTCCACTTCCCGTTTCTATGGCCACGTTGATGTTGATGGCAATCTGATACCAGGCACGCTCGCGCAGGCGCGCGAGATGACAACCATCGCGAGCGCGTTCGAACGCCTCGATCACGGCACGATCGAGATCATCTCCGATCACCTGAACGAAGATGACGAACTGGCGTGGATCGAATCGATCATGCGCCAGACCGGTCGCACGGTGACGACGCTTGCCGGCGCCAACTCCGGACGCATCTGGGAGTTTGCCGAACGGGTCGCGGGTGACGGACTCTCGATCAGGCCCCAGGTGGGCGCACGCCCGGCGTCGATCCTGATGAGCCTCGACGGCACGATCAACCCGATGAAAATCTTCCCGACTTACCGGGAAATCATGCGGGAACCCCTCGAAGACCAGATTGCGCTCCTGCATGACGCCGCGTTCCGGGAACGCATCAAAGCCGACACACCGATCAAGTACCGCAACGCGGACGCGCGCCGCTTCACGACCAGCTACGGCGAGATGTTTCCACTGGACGACGCGCTCACCTACGAACCCGGCCCCAACGACAGCATTGAGGGGATTGCCAGGCGCTCGGGAAAACACCACCTGGACGTTCTCATGGATACCATGGCCGACCGACGCCCCGTCATCTTCTTCTTCGGCGGCTACCCGGGGAACCTCGAGCGACAGCGCTCGGCCATCGATGACCCGCGCAGCGTCTTCGGCCTCTCGGACGGTGGCGCACACTGCGGCGTGCTGTGTGATGCGAGCGTCCCCACCTACATGCTCGCGTACTTCACGCGGGATCGTGAGCGAGGCGACAAACTGCCGCTTCCGCTTGTCGTGCACAAGATGACCCAGGATTCCGCCGGCGTCTATGGCCTCACGGACAGGGGCCTCGTGGCGCCTGGCTACCTCGCCGATCTGAACGTCATCGACTACGACGCGCTCGCCCTCGAACCACCGGCGATGGTCTACGACCTGCCAGGTGAAGGCAAACGCCTGATCCAGAAGGCCCGCGGCTACGCAGCGACGATCAAGCGCGGCAAGGTCACCTTCGAGAACGGAGAGGCCACGGGCGAAATGCCGGGTGGACTGATCCGCGGTGGAGCATTCGCATGAGTCCCTTCGAGCACATCAAGGTCGAACCCCTGACGCCGACCATTGGGGCAACCGTCAGCGGGGTCGACCTCTCACAACTGGACGACGCCACGTTTGATGAGATTCACGCGGCCTGGATGCAGCACCTCGTGCTGTTCTTCCGTGACCAGAAGCTCACGCCTGACGCGCATCTCGCCTTTGGCCGGCGCCTCGGCCCGTTGCACATCCACCCGGCTGCACCCTACGCGAACGACAACCCGGAACTGATGGTCATCCACACCGACAAGGACTCGTTCCGCAATAACTGTTCCGGCTGGCACTCAGACGTCTCGGCGGATGAAGAGCCGCCAATGGCGAGCGTGCTGCACCTCCACCGGGTCCCGAGCCAGGGCAGCGATACGCTCTTCGCCAGCATGTACGCCGCCTACGAGGCGCTGTCCGAGACAATGAAGGCGTTTCTCGGGGACCTCACCGCCGAGCACGTGTCCAACTACGCGGGAACCTACGGTGATCACAAACCCCAACGTGAGTTCCCGCACGCAACTCACCCGGTGATCCGCACACATCCGGTGACCGGCCGGAAGGCGCTGTTCGTGAACCGCGGCTTCACCCGGCGCATCAACGGTCTCGCACCAAAGGAAAGCACGGCGTTGCTCGACTTCCTTTTCGACCATGCTGCGAGCCCGGCCTTCCAGTGCAGGTTCCAATGGGAAGCCAACTCCGTCGCCATGTGGGACAACCGTTGCACGCAGCACCTCGCAATCTGGGACTACTTTCCCGAAACCCGCAGCGGGCTGCGGGTCACCGTGACAGGAGATCGCCCCACATGAAACTCACTCGATTCGCAGCGCTCCCGCTTGCCGCCCTCCTGACACTGCCGACCTCGGCCGACCTTCCCCGCACGAAGGACGGCAAACCCAACCTCTCCGGCTACTACGAATCGGGCTCGCTCACGCCGCTCAATCGGCCCAGGCAGTTTGGCGAGAAGCAGTTCATGACCCGCGAGGAAGCCGAAGCGATCGAGCAACGCGCTGCAGCCGGCAAAGCGTACGGCGACCGGCAGAGCGATCCCGAACGCGGCGCCCCGAAGGTGGGCGGCGATGGGAACAACCGCGCGGGTGCCGGGGGCGTCGGGGGCTACAATGCGTTCTGGATCGACAACGGCTCGAAGGCGTCGGAGGTCGACGGCAAGTTCCGCACCTCGATCATCTACGATCCCCCCAACGGGCGGCAGCCGCGGATGACCGAGCGGGGGCGCAAAGCGCGTGCCGAGAACTTCACTTCGTTCAGCCACGACAACGACGGCACGGCGTCATGGCTGAAGACTGACGGCCCCGGGCCGTTCGACGATCCCGAAAGCCTCGCCCTCGCCGAACGTTGCCTGCTCGGCTTCAGCGCGGGACCGCCAATGCTCCCCGGCCTCTACAACAACTTCAAGAAGATCGTGCAGACCCCGACGCACGTGATGATTCTGGTGGAAATGGTCCACGACGCCCGCATCATCCGGCTGAATGCCAAACACGACCCGGATCTGCCCTCACAGTGGCTGGGCGATTCGATCGGGCATTGGGATGGCGACACACTCGTCGTCCAGACCCGCAACTTCAAGGAGAAGACAGGACTCTATGGCGGTGACGAGAACCTCGAACTGACCGAACGCTTCACGCTGCAGAACGATGGCAATCTCGTCTATGACTTCACCGTCAATGACCCGACCGCGTGGGAGCGCCCGTGGAGCGGAGCGTACGAATGGCAGGCAACCGAAGATCAGGTTTACGAGTACGCCTGCCATGAAGGCAACTACGCGATGGGGAACATCCTGCGGGGTGCGCGGTTGCTGGAGGCGGAGGCAGAGGCTGACGGATCAGCGGGAGGGGAGTAGAGGGTCGCCCTCCTTGTAAGCGTCCGATGCTACTTAGACGGACCGCAGCCGCGTAGTGTCGTTCACTGCGCACATCGCCTCCCAGTTTCGGACGAGCGCCGACAACAGGAGCCCGAACTGTCACGAATCGTCTTGCTCCCCTATCGCTCCAAGCGCTCCAATCCACGAGGACTCCGCTCAATTCGTACGTGTGAGGCTACCGAAGAGCAGGACGAGAAGGGTCGGGAGCAGACGTCCGCTCTGCCCAGTTGCGACGCCCCAAGGGGCGGATGGGATCGGCAGATACAATCTCGTGACGGCGTTTTGCATACCGACTTCCCGCACGTCGTTCATGAAAGCATGCCAACCTCCAGTGCTGTCGGTCTGATTCAGACCTTGACTGACAGCCTGCGAGACCAGGCCTTGCCAGCCAGGGCCTGGCAGTAGTCGCCCGAGAATTCAAGCATGAGTGCCTGACCACCAGGTAGCTGCCGCTGCATGATGTCGCCATCTCCCTCACTGCCCTCTTGAACAGGCAGGCCCGCGGCATAGTGGATCGTGCCATCTTCGTCGATGGCCAAGTGGCGAATGAACGACGGGCCAGCCCGATCAATCCCCTTTGAGTTTGCGTACGCAGAGACTTTCAGGATCGCGGTGAGAGCACTGCCAAGATAGTTGGGAAGGTCTGTCTTCCCTTCGACGACCAAGGCTGCGCGAGGCTCGAGCTCGACAGTCTCGATCGTCGAGCCCTCGAGGCTCGGCGGCGTACCCGGGCTTCGCTTGGGCGGCGGTGGACCTGGTTCCTCAGTCCTGGGCTGACCGAACTGCGAGCTGTCTACGCCGATCGGTTTGAGCGGTGCCTTCCGGGACAAGGTGCGCAGCTTGTGGAGGTGGCGAAGATAATTGAGATAGAAATGGTAGTGCGGCGCATTGAGCTCCCTGGGGAGCTCTAACTCACCGCGCTGTTGCTGTCGCATGTGATCCAGGAGCCCGCCATGCGGCAGTGCCCTACCGGTAACCGCACTATCCAACTGGTCCAGCGCCAGATGCCAGTTCGCGGCGGCCCATGGG
>PBVL01000222.1 GCA_002728675.1 Gammaproteobacteria bacterium | reverse complement strand
CCAATCCTGTCTGCGGAGGACAGACACCTGACACGTGCCAGAGCCCTGTCGCTTCCCCAATTGGCATCCTGTCACCAACAGGTGACAATGGGCGCATGGACGAGTAGCAGTCACTGATCGGCATCATCTCGCTGACGCTGGGCGTCTCATGGGCGAGCGTCATCAACCTCTCCGCGGCCATGCTCATGCTCGGACTGGCTGGCGCGACGGGAAACGTAGATCTGCCCACAGGACTTGAAACCCTCGAGAACTGCAACGCCTTGCCTTCTTTTTTCCCCGCCTTCGACTAAATCCCCGCGGCCGGCCAGTTCGCCGTGTGAGTCGTCTGCTCTAAAGCCGTGCGATCACGGCCTCTGCAAAGTCTGCCGTCGACAGCTCGCCACCAAGATCCCGCGTCTTCATCCCTTCGCGTAGCGCACGATCGTAAGCGTCCCGAATCCTGGCGCCGGCAGCGGCCGATTCGTCGTCATCACACTCCTCACCGAGGTAGTTCAGCATCATGACTGCGGACATCAGGAGTGCGAGAGGATTTGCAAGACCCTGGCCCGCAATGTCCGGCGCCGAGCCATGCAACGCCTCGAATACCGCGGCGTCATCACCGAAATTCGCACCGGGCACGATGCCGAGACCGCCGACGAGACCCGCGCACAGGTCACTCACCACGTCGCCGTAAAGGTTCTCAAGCAGCAAGATGTCGAACTGCCCAGGATCCTGTACGAGTCGCATGCAGCCTGCGTCGATAATCGCGATTTCGTACTCGATGTTGGGGTATTCGTGCTTGTGCACGTGTTCTGCTGCGCGCAGGAAGAGACCGTCAGTCATCTTCATAATATTGGCTTTGTGGAAGACAGTGATTTTCCGCCGCTGACGGCGCGTGGCATAGCGGAACGCCCAATGCGCGATCCGCTCACATCCCGCCTCAGTGGCGACTTTCATCCTGGTCACCAGACCTGGCACCACCTCATTCTCTATTCCGCTATAGAGGCCCTCAGTGTTCTCCCTGACAATGACGAGATCGACATTGTCGAATCGCGTCGTCACTCCCGGGAGGTTGCGCACCGGGCGGACCGCTGCGTACAGGCTGAGTGCCTTGCGCAACTGGACGTTCACGGACGCGAAACCCTCCCCCACAGGCGTGGTGCAGGGGCCCTTGAGAGCAATCCCACACCGACGAATGGTCTCGAGCGTCTCTTCCGGCATCACCGGGTCCCCCGCCTCGAGCGCCGCAAGCCCCGCCTGGCAGCGATGCCATTCGAGATCGACTTCGGCTGCATTCAACACGGCCAGGACGGCTTCGGTGATTTCGGGCCCGATTCCGTCTCCTGGAATCAGTGCGACTGGATGGGCCATAGTCTGTATCCCTGCGAAATGGTGTGTGTCCGTGGCAGCGCGGATGGTGTGTGTCCTTGGGGAGACCCGTGAGCATCCCCGACTGCATCTCCCCAACGGCGCGGGCGCGCACAAAGGCGTGCGCCGAGCGCCATCTCGAACGACAGAAGCCGCTCGCGTCATGTAATCTGGATCGTACGGAGGACTCATGAACGCACCCGGTCAGATTCCCAGCCAGGCAGACATGCTGCAGCGCGTCGCGGGCATCGCTCCGCTCCTTTCGAAGACGGCACCGGACTCCGAGCAACAACGCACCTTGTGCGCCGACGCCGTGTCCGCATTGCACCGCGAAGGCCTGTTCCGGCTCTGGACTCCGCGCGAGGTCGGCGGCTACGACCTCGATCTGGACACACACGTCATGGTGATGCTCGCCGTCGCGCACGCGGACATGTCGGCCTGCTGGACGATGATGATCGGCAACACGGTCACGGGCGTCATGGCATCGTGTCTGTCCGATACCGGGTTGGGCGAAGTCTTTGTCGGCGCAGACATGCCGATTGCCGCCGGCTCGCTCAAACCAGACGGACGCGCCGCCCCGGTTGCAGGCGGCTACCGGGTCAGTGGCAAATGGGGGTTTGGCAGCGGCATCCATCACGCCGGCTGGATCAGCGCGCACTGTATTTGCGCGCCGGATGCGGAGGACCCGTTTCCGCTCACGCTCGCAATCCCGGTCTCGGAGGTGCACATCCACGACGATTGGCACGTTGCGGGGCTCTGCGGGTCCGGCAGCAGCACCTACGAGGTACGGGACGTCTTCGTGCCTCACTCGCGCGCCTTCGAACGCACCCCCCGCCGCGGCTCGCCGCGCACGGGCAACCCCGGCCCCAGAATTCCCCTCGAACACGCGTCCGTTTCGCTCGGCGGTGCGCGTCGTGCGCTCGACGAAGCTGCCGCGACTGCACGGTCCAAGCGACGGCTGCTCGAAACACGATCCGTTGGGGAGAAGCAGGCAGTTCAGCTGGAACTCGGCAAACTCGACGCGGAATGGCAGAGCCTCCTGGCCGGCGTCCGGGACGGAGCGCGCAGGCTGGACGCTGACTACGACAGCCCGGACATCGCCGTCGCCCTTCGCGCGGTCTGCGCGCTCGCCACCGAACGCAGCGCCGTGATCGGCGAGCGCTGTCTGAGGATTGCCGGAGCCGGTGCGGTGCACACCTCACACGTCCTGCAGCGTACCTTCCGGGATCTCACCGTCTCCGCTCAGCACTACATGATCTCGGACGGCGCCTACGAGACCCTTGGCAAACTGAGACTGTCTGGCGAAGACGGGGGCACCCGATTCAAGCCGTGACAAACCCCTCGTAGCCGTTCGCCACCACCTCGTTACACTTCTCCCGGTACACGTCCATACCGGCAACGTACGGCATGAAGACCCGGCTTTTGCCCGGCACGTTGGCACCCACATACCAGGAGTTGGCCTTCGGAAACAGCGTCTCATCCGCCGCCTCCGACACGTGCTGCACCCACGCTTCCTGATCCTCATCGGTCGTCTCGATACGGGTCAGACCGTGCTCGTTCATGTGCGCGATGCAGTCAGAAATCCACTCGACATGCTGCTCGATTGCGACCGGCATATTGGTCAACACCGAAGGGCTGCCTGGCCCTGTCACGGTGAAGAAGTTCGGAAAGCCCGCCACCTGCAGTCCCAGGTACGTGCGCGGCCCGCCTTCCCACACATCTGCCAGGCGCACGCCACCCGCACCCCGAATATCGATGTTCAGCAGCGGCCCCGTCATGGCGTCAAAGCCGGTCGCAAAGACGATCACGTCGAGCGGATACTCGCCGTCTGCCGTCTTCACCCCGTCCGGCGTGATCGCCTCGATCGGCGCCTTGCGGACGTCGATCAGGCTGACGTTGTCCCGGTTGAACGTGTCGTAGTAGTCGGTGTCAATCGGCGGACGCTTGGTCCCGTAGGGATGATTAAACGGCAGCAGCTTCTCCGCGACCTCCGGGTCCTTCACCATCTCGCGGATCTTCTGCCTGATGAAGTTCGCCGCCGTGTCGTTCGCCTCCTGATCAGTCCTCAGGTCGGAAAACGACTCCGCGAGGAACCGAAAACCGCCCTGTTCCCACAACGCTTCGTAGATGCTGTTGCGTTCCTCATCCGAGACGTCACTCGCCAGGCGCTCAATGGTCTCGAACGGGAAGCCGTGACCCGACTCCCGGCAGCGCTGGCGAATCTCTGCGTAGTTCGCCTTGATCTCGGCCGCCGTCTCGGCGTCGAGCGGCGCATTGCGGGCCGGAATGCTGAAGTTGGGCGTACGCTGGAAGATCGTGAGGTGATCCGCCTCCGCCGCGATTACCGGCGTCGCCTGAATCCCAGTTGATCCTGTCCCGATCAGGCCAACGCGTTTGCCCGAGAAGTCGACGCCCTCATGGGGCCACGCACCCGTGTGATACCAGTCGCCCTTGAACGAATCGAGCCCTGGAAAGTTCGGAGTGTTGCGCAACGACAGGCACCCCACCGCACCCACCACAAAGCGCGCCGTGACCGTCTCGTCGCTGCCGTCGAAACCCAGAGTCCAGTAGTTCTCCGCATCGTTGAAATGCGCACTCGCGACGGTGTTCTCGAACTGGATGTCACGGCGCAGATCGAACCGATCCGCAACATGGTCCAGGTACGTCAGGATCTCGGGTTGCCCCGGATACCGAGACGACCACTTCCACTCCTGCTCAAGTTCGGAAGAGAACGAGTAGGAGTAATAGTAGCTCTCGGAGTCACAGCGCGCGCCGGGATAGCGGTTCCAGTACCAGGTGCCGCCCACGCCGTCGCCGGCCTCGATCACCCGTGCCGAGAGCCCCATCAGGTCCCTCGCCCGGTGCAGCATGTACATGCCAGAAAACCCGGCGCCAATGATCACCACGTCGTACTGAGGCGCTGCGGACGATTCGTTGCTCATACCGTTCTCCTTGTGCTTACCCTGAAGATAAACGATTCTCGCAGGAGACGGTATTCTGACCCCGCCCCCAGAAGGGGACACACACCGTCCGTGACCCAACCAAACAGGACACACACCTTCGGTGACCGCCGTCGGTGACCCAGATCAACGTCCCCTCCTCAGCCATGCGCGAGGCTAACCACAGGACACCGGAGCAGGAGGCCAGAAGGCCAGAAGGCCATGTTCAATCTCGAGAACGTGCTGGTCGTCGTTGACCCGTACGCCGCCAACGATCATGTTTTGCAACGCGTGCGCTATCTGCAGCGGATGGACGACTTCGACGTCCACCTCGTCAGCGCCGACTACACGCAGTACCTGGTCGAGGGCTACTATTTTGACAGCGTGGAACTCGAACGCCTGCGCCGCGAATATCTCGATGAGCGCAAAGAGGCGCTCGAGCAAATCGCGGAGACGCTCCGCGCCATGGGGCTTCGGGTCACGACCTCGGCGCACTGGGGACATCCCGCGTATCGGGTCATCGTGGATGCCGTCCGCGACACCTAGGCCAACCTTGTGATCCAGGGCGGGCGCAACCAACCACTCACTCGCTGCGCGGATCTTCCTTTCACACGATGACTGGCAGCTCGTCAAACACTGCCCAGTACCGCTGATGACGGTGCACGACCGGGAGATGACCGAACCGCCGCGGATTCTGTGCCCGGTCGATCCGTTCCACCGCCGCTCCAAGCCGTCGGGCCTCGATCACCAGCTGATCGGGATCGGCGAACGGCTGCACGACGAGGCGGGCGGCGAGCTCTACGTGATGCACTCGTACCACCAGCCGCCCCTGTCCGGCCACTACCCCGCGGAGGCCGAGTTGCAGCACAGGCAAGCGCTCGACGAAATCTCCGAGGAGTTTGACGTTCCTCAGGACCGGCGCATCCTCCGCGCAGACCCGAGCGAACTCGCCATTCAGCGCGTTGAGCAGAACTTCTCGATCGACATCATCATCATGGGTGCGGTGTCGCGGAGCCTGATGCTGGACCTGTTCATCGGCAGCACCACGGAGCGGGTGCTCGACTACGTGGACGCGGACATCCTGATCGTCAAACCCGCAGGCGCCACGGCGAACAAAACCCAAGCCGCCTGACGCATCAGAGCACGACGCTCAGGCGCTCTGCAGTTCCACGAAATGCCGGTAGCGGCCGTTGGGGTCCGCCATGAGTTCCTCGTGTGACCCCACATCCGCAACCGCACCCTCCTCCATGAAGATGATCCGGTCCGCTCTGCGAATGGTCGACAGCCTGTGCGCAATGACCACCACAAGCCGGTCCGTTTTCGCACCTTCGAGCGCGGTCACAAGCGCGTTCTCGGTGCGCGGATCGAGTGCCGCCGTCGGCTCGTCGAGAATGAGAGTCGGCGTTTCCCTGATGAGCCCGCGCGCAATGGACAGACGCTGCTGCTGACCCACCGAAAGCGTATCGCCGCCCCGGCCCAGCACCGTGTCGAGTCCGTCGGGCAGCCGGTCGAGAAACTCGGTACACCCCGCTGACGCCAGCGCACGTTGCAGATCCTCCTCGGTCGCCGCACGATTCGCGAGCAACAGATTCTCCCGAATCGATTCCGCGAGGAAAAAGTGCTCCTGGAACACGTAGGACACCAGACTGCGCAGTGAATCGAGATCCAAGTCCGTCACGTCCTGGCCGTCGATCTCCACCCGCCCGCTCGTCGGCGCGAGGAAGCCGGGAATCATGTACGCGAGCGTCGTTTTGCCTGCGCCCGTCGGTCCCACGACCGCCACGAGTTCCCCGATGGGCAGATCGAGATTGACGTGGGACAGCGCGCGCTGTCCGTCCGGGTAGGCAAAGCTCACATCCCTGAACCGGACGCCCTCACTGACACCATCGATCTGCCGTGTGCCCTGCGGCTCGTTCTCGTCCACATAATCGATGTAGAAGTAGACACGGCGCAGCGCCGCGGCATGGCCCTGCACCTTGATCCAGAACGTGCCAATGCCGATCGCAGCTTCGGCAAGTTGCCAGTAGAGACCCAACAGGACAAAAAAGTCCCCGGGCGTCATCCGCCCGTCAATGATCTCGTCGGTGACCAGCACGGTCACCCACGCACTCGCAAAGATCAGCGACCCGAAGCCCAGCACGTACATCGCGATGCCCACGAGGAAGGCGTAACGCTCGCGCATCAGCGACTCGTCGACCCTGGATTCGAACCGGTCGCGTTCCCGGTCGAACCCGCCCAGGCTCTGCACGGCGCCAATGTTCGACATCGTCTCCTCGAGCGCGTTGGTCGACGCGGCACCCGCAGCCCGTTTCGCCTGATTCGTCCGCCGAACGAGACGCGACGCGGGGAACGTGATGATCATGCCGATCGGCAGCATCGCCCAGGAAATCCAGATCAGCTCGGGAGCCACGTCGCCGTAGCTGTACCCCATCATCCAGAGTGCGGCGAACGCGCCGAGCAGCGCGAAGAAAGGGATGATCCAGAGCTCCGAGTAGATGCCCGGCAACTGGGAGGTGTCGTGCATCACGCGGTATACCGAGTCGCCAACCCGTTGATCTTCGAGCGACGCCATCGGCAGGTGCGTCAGCCGCGCAAACAGCTGCTGTCGCATCCCGTTCGACAGTCGCTGCGCCATGCGGATGTGCACGTGCATCTCGAGAATCCCGAGAAACCCACCCCGGAAGTTCCCCTCAGTGCTGACGGCATTCTCCGACTGGGAGGCCGCGTCGGTGCCCTGCGTCACGGGCGGCCCGCCTTCCTCCGGGCCGCGCAGGCCGAACAGCAGCAGCAAGCCGAGGTAGATCGAAGTGATGACCAGCATGATCTCCATCGGCCCAAGCCCGCTGGTCGCCGCCAGCACCGGATCCATGAAGGGCGGGAACCGCACATCGGTCGTGCCGAAGGGCTTCTGCAGGAGTACCTGGTCCACCACGATCTTGGCGATCCAAGGCATGAAGAGCAGCATGAACCAACGCACAGCACCCAGACCAAAGGTCGCGGCAACGAGATACTTGACCTCGCGCATCATCTCGAGCGTCCGGACGAGCAGGCGCGCAGCCTGCAACGAGGAGATGTCGGCCTCGGTATCGAGTCGGTCGTCGTAGGTGCGGGACGCTTCGAAGATGTCAGTCATGCGCGGCACCCTCGGTCTCAGCCTCGACAAAGGCCTTGTAACGACCGGCGGCGGCCATCAGATCGTCGTGAGTGCCCAGCTCCTCGACGACCCCGTTCTCGATGAACGCAATCTGATCCGCGTTGCGGATGGTCGACAGGCGATGCGTGATGAGGAAGACGACGCGGCCGGCGCCCCACTGCGCCAGGTTGCGCAACACGCGCTGTTCGGTCTCCGCATCAAGTGCGGCGGTTGGCTCATCCAGGATGAGAATGCCCGTGTCCCGGAGGACGGCCCTCGCGATCGACAGGCGCTGACGTTGACCTGTCGAGAGCTTGCCACCGCGTTCACCAAGTTCGGTGTCGTAGCCCTGCTCCAGCTCGCCAACGAACTCGTCGGCACAAGCGATACGCGCCGCGGCCAATACGGCCTCGCGCGGGACCTTGCTCTCGGGGTAGGCGATGTTTTCGTGCACGGTCGTTGCAAAGAGCACGTTCTTCTGCAATGCGATTGCCACGTTGCTCCGGATGTCCGCAATCGCGTAGTCCCGCAGATCCACGCCGTTGATGCGCACACGCCCCGAACGCGGATCAAAGAGCCGGAGCAGCAGTGACATCAGCGTCGACTTGCCGGCGCCGGTGCCACCGACGATGGCTGTGATCGTCCCGGCTCGTGCGGTCAGACTTGCTCCGCGCAGGACGGGCTCCCCTTCCCCGTAACCGAACACGACGTCATCGAAGCGCACGTCCTCCATGACTTTCGGGAACGCCTCAGGGTTCGCTTTGTCGACCACCTCCGGTTCCAGGCTCAGCAGGTGCAGCGCCCGGTCGAGCCCTACCAGCAGGTCCTGCGCAATCCACCAGTTGCGGACGATGCGGCCAATGCTGATCGAGGTCCCGGCAAAGCTCTCACGCGCCACCGAGATCGCCCCGTAGTTCCACACGGTGTACCCGACGATCGCGACCGCCGCAGCACCAAGCCAGGTTTCGCGTTCAATCACCACCCAGGACGCCATGAAGTATTCGGCGATGAGCAGCGCGGCAACCCCGATGACAATGACCGCGAACGTGCGCCATGCAAGGTCAACCCGCAGGCGATAGGCCGCCTCGAGCGCTTCCTGTGAGTCATCGGAGAAGCGCTTCAGGATGTCCGCCTCGGCGCGATTGGCTTTCACGACCTTGAGCGCCGAGAAAGACTCCTGCAGCCGGGACGTCAGGTCGCTGGTCGCAATCCTCGCCTTGCGCGAACGTTCGCGCATGGCCGGCGTGAAGAGGCGCCCGAGCAGCACGATCGGGATCATCGCGACGATGAGCGCCAGCGCGAGCCACAGGTCGAAGAACGCCACGACGGCGAGTCCGGTCACGATCGCCCAGAGCATCTCGAGGGGCTCGAGGATCAGGCGCCCCAGCGCTGCCGTGATCATCATGCTGTCCTGATAGACACGATACATGGCATCACCAGCGCGCGAGTCGGCGTGATAGCCAAGCGACAGATGCTCGGCGTTCTCCAGCATCCGGACGCGCAGGTCCCGGTTCACCTGATGCCAGATCCACATACCCCAGAGCGGCATCGTTGCGATCCCCCCGAGCAGCATGATGCCGCCGAGGATGCTCCACAGGAGAAACCGATTCCGCACGACCTTGCGCTGTTCCGCGGTCAGCGCGTCCCTGACCGCTGGCTCCTCCGCTTCGTCCGCCGCGATCTCGTCCTCCTCCGCTTCGCGCCCTTCCCCGGGCGGGTTCGCGACATAGCTGTCGTCGAGAAACAACACGAACGCCTGCAGGGGCTGCAGTTTGTGACCGACGAGAATCTTGTTGGTGAAGATGTCGGCGCCCATGATCCCGGACACCGCGCCGATGGCAAACAGGGTCAGCAGGGTCGAAAAGTACGCGGCGAGTTTCAGACCGTAGGGCCGGACGAACGGCCAGCACGCCACGAGCACGCGCCAGATATCCCGGATTCCCCTGTTGAACTCGCCGCCGCGGGCCGTGTGACTGCTGGTCTGATCCACGCCGCAAGCGTCGCACAGGCGCAGCACCCTCGCCAAGTCCGCAGCGCTTCTCACCCCTCGTCCGGGCAGGCGGCCGGCGCCCGGCCGTTGCATCGGCACCACCGAACGTGTCTGATGCGCGAATCCATCAGGAGAGCGTCATGGCAGAAATCACTCACCGCACAGTCCAGAGCAACGGCCTCGACATGTTCATCGCGGAAGCTGGCAGCGGCCCCCTGGTCGTGTTGTGCCACGGTTTCCCCGAATCCTGGTATTCCTGGCGGCATCAGCTCTCCGCGATCGCCGACGCCGGCTTCCACGCGGTCGCACCCGACCAGCGCGGGTACGGGGAGACGACCTGTCCTGAAGCGATCGACGCCTACACGATTCATCACCTCGTCGGTGACATCGTCGGCCTCGTCGCGGCGCTTGGCGAAACCGAAGCGGTGGTCATCGGACACGACTGGGGGTCACCCGTCGCGTGGAACTGCGCCCTGATGCGCCCGGATATCTTTCGCGCGGTCGCATCGCTCTCGGTACCGACCAGCGATCGCGGGCCTGCAGCGCCCATGGCCACTGCGGCCAGAATGTTCGGCGACCGATTCTTCTACCAGCTCTACTTCCAGACACCCGGGGTCGCGGAACACGAACTGCAGAACGACATCCCCTGCACCATGCGCAAGATGCTTGTGGGCGCGAGCGGCGCGCGGGAGCGGAGCGGCGCGTTCAATCCCAGTGCGGAGTTGCCACCGGCCTCTTCGTTCATGCTGGAAAACATGCCCGATCCCGCCGACAACCTGCCGGACTGGCTGACGGCGGCGGACGTCGACTACTTTGCCTCGCGATTCGCAATCTCCGGCTTCCGCGGCGGCCTCAACTGGTATCGCAACATCGACCGGAACTGGGAACTGGGCGGATCCTTTCAGGGCTGCAAAATTGCGCAACCCGCCCTGTTCATGGCCGGCGACCGGGACGTCGTCCCGTTCAACGAACAGTCCGAGGCGGCCATGCGCGCCACCGTGACTGACTTACGCGACGTCGTCGTACTGCCCGGCGTTGGCCACTGGACCCAGCAAGAGGCTGCGGAACCCGTGAACGAACGACTGGTGCGGTTCCTGAAGGAAGTCTAGGGGCAGACCACACGTAACGGGCCAGGCAGTGCAGTCGGACCGGCGCGACGTTTCGCGGTATCGTCTGATCCGCAGGGAGGGGACACTGATGAAACTGATGGGCGACACAGCAGACGACAATTTGCCGATTCTGACACCGGTGCGCGACGCGCATCGGATCGATGAAGCCGCGTTGAGCCGCTACCTCGACAAACATCTCGACGGCTTCACCGGCAACCTCACGCTCCAGCAATTCAGCGGGGGCTCATCAAACCCGACGTACCTCGTCGAGTCCGGCAGCAATCGCTGGGTGATGCGCAAGCGCCCGCCGGGCAACCTGCTCCCGTCAGCCCACCAGGTGGATCGCGAGTATCGCGTCATGGACGCCCTGCACGGTGCGGGCGTCCCGGTGCCGAAGATGCACCTGTTCTGTGACGACCCGGACGTGATCGGGCGCGAGTTCTACATCATGGAAATGATCGACGGCCGGGTCACCCGTTCGGAACTCCCCGGGTTCACGCCGGCGGAGCGAACCGCGTTCTACGACGACTTCGCCCGCGTCCTGGCGGCACTGCACAGTGTAGATCACGAGGCGGTCGGGCTCGCCAAACACGGACGCCCAGGCAACTATTTCGCGCGCCAGATCGACCGCTGGTCCAAACAGTACGTCGCGGCCAGGACCGACGACATCCCTGAGATGGACAAACTCATGGAATGGATGCCGGCCCACGTGCCGGATTGGGAAGAGATCTCTGTGATTCACGGCGATTACAGGGTTGGCAACGTCCTGGTCCACCCGACCGAGCCCCGCATTGTCGCGGTCCTGGACTGGGAAATCTCGACGCTCGGCCATGCGCTCGGCGATCTCTCGTACCACTGCGCCTACGCGTACCACGCGGAGTACGACGAGTTCATCGACGAGTTGCCGGAACGCGGCATTCCCAGCGAAGCCGAGTACGTCGCGGCCTATTGCCGTCACGCCGGGCGTCCACCCATCGAAAACTGGAATTTCTGCGTCGCCTATAACCTGTTCAGACTCGCGTCGATCGTCCAGGGCGTTTACGCCCGCGGGCTCCAGGGCATTGCGAGCTCCGAGTTCCAGTTGGAGCAGCAACGGGACCAGGTTCGCCAGCGCGCCGAGAAAGCCTGGGCCCTCGTCGAGGCGATGTAACCGAACGGCTCAGTCGGGCAGGCCGAGCACTCGTTTGGCAATGATGTTCAGCTGAATCTCGTTGGTACCGCCGTAGATCGTAATCGCCCGGCTGTGCAGCCACGCGCGGGTCGCGCCCCGCTCAGCTTCACTGAAGCTGTCACCTTCCCAGCCGAACCCCTGGGCGCCCATCATGCGCACGCGCATGTCCGCCGAGTCGCGCGCCATCGTCGCGCCGTAGAGCTTGAAGATCGAGGTGGCCTCCCCCATCGTCTTGCCGGAAGTGTTCTCTTCCTTGGCCCGCTTCTGCGTCAGCGAGAAGCTCCGCTGGTTCATGCCGAAGCGAATTACGGTATCGCGCGTGGACTGATCTGCGATCGCGCCCTTCGGGTCCGTCCCGACGTACTTGCGCGCCGTGTCGAGCAGCGGATTCGCGGGTGCCGAAGCACGCTGTCGCGGTGCCCGGGCCGCCGCCGCTCCCACACCGCCCTGACCCGACCGTTCGTGCTGCAGCAAGCGCTTACCCACCGTCCAGCCGCGATTCAGCTGGCCGACGAGGTCCGCTTTCCGGGCGACCGCATTGTCGAAGAAGGTTTCGCAGAACGGCGATGAGCCGGAGATCAGCCGGATGGGCTTCACGGTGATGCCGGGCTGGTGCATGTCCATCAGCACGAAACTGATCCCGTCATGTTTCGCCGCGTCAGGGTCGGTGCGGACGAGCACGAAGATCCAGTCCGCGAAGTTCGCGCCGGACGTCCAGATCTTCTGGCCATTCACCTCGAAGACGTCGCCCTTGTCGACGGCGCGCGTCGACAAGCCTGCGAGGTCAGAGCCCGCGCCGGGTTCCGAGTAACCCTGGCACCATGCGACGTCACCGAGGGCAATCTTCGGAATGTGCCGCAACTTCTGCTCTTCGGTGCCGTACTCGAGCAGCGTCGGGCCAAGCATGGATGTCCCCATGCCGCCCATCGGCGCCCGGGCTCGGATGGCCCGCAGTTCCTCCGCGAGGACCCGCGCCTCGTCGAGCGAGAGTCCTCCGCCGCCGTACTCACTGGGCCAGGTCGGCACGGTCCAGCCTTTGCTCCCGAGCGCGTGCCGCCATTCGAGCAACTCGGAATTCTGCATCGGTCGCTTGGAACCGATCGTGACAGGGTCACCCGGTCCGCGTGCGGCCTGCGGGCAGTTGTCCGCAAGCCAGTCTTTGACTTTTTCTCTGAACGCCTCGGTGCTCATGGGCATGTCCTCTGTGGTCTGCCGGGTCTGATCAATCGTCGATCGCCAGTCTTCAGTCTTCTGCCGAGCGCGCACGCGCCCGGGCCATCCGCGCCTGGCGGCCCGCTTCCCACTGCTCGCGGTCAAACGTCTCGTAGTCGTAACGGGGCCTGATGCTCACCGAGTCGCCTGCCGGTTCGCGGTCGAACAACGACCGGTACTCGGCAATCTCCAGGACGGAGTTGTTCACGTTCGCGGTCAGTCGCCGCGCATCCGCATCTTCTTTCCCGAAAGGGAACGCGCCATAGACGTCCATCAGACCGGCAAAGCGGACCGGATTCCGCGCCAGCGCCGCATCGGTCACGGTGTCCCGAAACGGTTCCTGCGTCTGCATGTAGGGCCGGCTGAAGGTCCCGAGGATCATCAGGCGCTCACCTACGTTCTCCCGCGCGAACGAGCCGTGCCATGTCTGGTCTCCCCAGATGACCATCGAGCCCGCGGGCGCCTCGACGGGATGCGCCCGATCCGCCCAGTATTTTACTTCCGCCGGTGAAGGCGCGCGGTGCCACCGATTGCTGCCGGGGACGAAGGAGATGGCGCCGTCGGCGGCGGAGTAGTCGGTCACGAGATAGTTGAAGTTGGCGCTGTTGGGCTCGGGCGCGAATGTCTTGCGGGTAAAGTCCCAGTGATCCATATGGATGGGGGTGCGTCCCTCCCCCGGACCCTTCACCCAGCCGTCAAACAGGCTGAGGATGCAGTTGGTGCCAAGGAGCGACTGCACGAGGCCGAGCCCTGCAGGGTTCATCAGGAGTTCCTCGAACACCCGGTGCTCCCAGAGGATCAGGCGGAAGATCTGGTTCGCGTCCTTCCACGTCAGACCGTCGGCACCAGGTGCACCGAACCGTGCCTCGATGACACCGGTGAGTGCCTCCCGGACCGCCGTGTGAAACTCGGGTGGCCCCACCTTTTCGGGTGGCACCACGGTGAACCCGAAAAAGTCGAGCTCCGCAAGATTGGGCAGCAGATCCAGGGACGCCAGTTCGCGATAGAGCGGCGCGTTCGGACCCGCGGACTTCCAGTCTTCGATCTTCAAGGGGTGCCTCGTTCAAGGTACGTCCCGTTCAGCCTACCGTCTTGTGCGAGCCCTCGCACACGCCGATGTACGCCAGGCGGGCAACAACTGACGGCGATCGCCCACAGACACCCGACAATCATTCGCGCAAGCTGTGTTCAGCACGGCGAACAACTGCTCTCAGTCGACAAACGATGTCACTCGCACCACCGAAACCCGTAAACTAATCGAACCGCTGTCCACATCACGGATCGTTCATGCTGAACCCTCAAATCGCCGAGTCCGTCGTCGATCACGCCCTCGCTCAGGGCGCGGACTTCGCCGAGCTGTTTATCGAGAAGAATCAGGTCAACAACATCGCCACACTCTCCAGCGAGGTGCAAAGCGTCCAGTCCGGGATCGACTTCGGGATCGGGATTCGCGTGGTCTACGGCACAAAGGTGCTCTACGGATACACCAACAAGACCGACGCGGACGAACTGAGACGCATCGTCAGCGAGCTTGCGGCGAAAGACCTGCGTGACCCCGTCACCACGACGACCGCCTTCGACTTCATGAGCCGGGGCGACATTCACAACGCGCGGGACACGCTGACCGCCGGCGCCTCGGTCGAAAGCAAGGTCGCCTTCCTGCTGAAGGCAGACCAGGCCGCCCGTGCGGCGAGCAACATGATCACCCAGACCAGGGGTGGCTGCATGCAGCGCGAGCAGGCAGTGGAAATCTTCAACAGCGAGGGGCTGCACACCCAGGATGTCCGCAACTACATCAGGGCGTCGATGACCGCGATCGCATCCGACGGTGGCGAACAGGCCACCGGCTCCCACAACGACGGTGGCCTGCTGGGCTGGGAACTGGTCGACGACATCGATGCAGCCGCCACCGGCGACGAGGCGGCGCGGCAGGCGCTCGTCAACCTCGGGGCGAAGCCCTGCCCGTCGGGGCGAATGCCCGTCGTGCTCGGGAACGGGTTCGGCGGTGTGATCTTCCATGAAGCCTGCGGACACCTCCTCGAGACAACATCGGTCGCGAAGAAAGCGTCCGTGTTCCATGACCAGATGGGCGAGATGATCGCCAACGAGGTCGTGAGCGCCGTCGACGACGGGACCATGGCGAAGGAATGGGGCTCGATCAACGTCGACGACGAGGGTCTCGCAACCCAGCACACCCAACTCATCAAGGACGGCAAGCTCACCAACTTCCTGGCCGACCGCATCGGTGCGCAACAGACCGGGCTGCCACGCACCGGGTCCGGGCGCCGACAGTCCTACAAGTTTGCGCCCGCTTCCCGCATGCGCAACACGTTCATCGAGCCGGGCGAGTCGAGCCTTGACGACATGATCGGCTCGATCGATCGCGGCCTCTACGCGGCAAGCATGGGCGGCGGCTCGGTGCAGCCCGGTACCGGAGAGTTCAACTTTGCCGTGACGGAGGGCTACTTCATCGAAGACGGCAAGGTCGCCTACCCGGTCAAGGCCGCCACGCTGATCAGCACCGGTCCTGCCGTGCTGAAGGAAATCTCGATGGTCGGGGGAGACTTTGCCCTCGCCTGCGGGATGTGCGGCTCGGTATCCGGGGCCGTCCCGACGACAGTCGGTCAGGCATCCCTGAAGGTTGACGACATCCTTGTCGGAGGGAACGAGTGATGGACATCGATTCCCTTGCCGGGCAGGTACTCGACTGGGTGCGAGACGCAGACGCAACCGGCGATCTCATCATCGACGAAGGCGAGTCGCTCAGCCTCAAGGCCCGCGACGGCGCACTCGAGGAGCACAAGGTCTCATCGAGCCAGGTCTTCGGTCTGCGGGTCATCAAGGACGACCGCGTCGGCACCGCGTACAGCGAAGCGGCCGATGCGGACGCGCTCCGTTCGATGGTCGATCAGGCGCTGGTCAACGCCAGCTTTGCCCGCCCTGAGCACCACGAGAAGATTCTGCCGCTCGAAGCCGAACTCCGCACCGACGACAGCTTGTTGTGCCCGCCGGACGCGGCCGGTGTTGAAGAGAAGATCGACGCCGCACTGACGCTTGAGACCCGGCTTGCGGCACGGGACAAGGTCAAGAACGTGCCCTACAACGGCGTGTCCGACAACACCGGGCAACGCCGGGTGTTCACGACCGCGGGGCTGACCGCATTCAGCCGATCCCGGATGTGCTCTGCCATGGCCTTCGCCCTGATGGAGGAGGGTGAGAAGAACGTCATGGACGGGTTCGGCCAGGCGAGCCGGATCTTTGGAGAGATCGACATCGACGCGATCATCGAACAGGCGCATAAGAACTGCACCGGGCTGCTGCACGGTAAACCCGTCGAGTCAGGCCACTACGACGTGGTGTTCGACAAGGAGACCCAGGCTGACCTGTTTGGCGTCTTCGACATGATGTTCTCGGGTAAATACGCGAAGGACGGCGTCAATCCGATGCGCGACAAGGTGGGAGAGCAGATAGCGGACCCCAGACTCTCCTTTCTCGACATACCGCTCAACGCTGACGGATTCGGTTATTCGCTGTTCGACGCAGAGGGCACGCCGACCGGGAACCGTGCATTCATCCACGAGGGACGGCTCGAGACGCTCGCACACAACAGCGCGACCGCCGCCCACTTCGGCGTCAAGACAACGGGACACGCCGCACGGGGTCCTCGCTCCACCCTGGGGGTCGGCCTGCACCAGTACGAAGTGGCTGCAGGTCCGGACGCCGACGTGCTGGCAGGGACGTATCTCGAGATCACCGACCTCACGGGCCTGCACTCCGGCGCGAACCCAATCGCGGGGGACTTCAGTTTTGGCGCGTCCGGCTATCTCTGCCGGGACGGCGCACGTCAGCAGCCCGTCCGGGGCATCACGGTCGCTGGTAACTTCTACGAGATGCTGAAGCAAATCGCGGCGATCGGTACCGAGCAGTTCTGGAACTGGCAGCGCCACGCTCTGATGCCACACGTGCGCTTTGCAGGCATCGCAGTTTCCGGCTGAGACATCGGTGGATCGGAGCGTCTGCGCTCGCGCCTTCGTACCAGACCAGGGCCTACGCCTACTGCTGCGCTGCGCCCTCCTGAAGCATCGCCGGCGGCACGGCCGGCGCTCGTGCAAACCCGGTGTATTCCGTCGCGAAAGTCGCGACGTGAATGGTGCCATCCCAGAGCGACCAGGCGACTCGGCGACGGTCGTGATCGATCGCTACTTCCTGGATCGGTTGCTGCTGCTTGAGTTCGAACAGCTTGCGCTTCCCGGCAACAGACCAGATTCGCAGGTACCCCTTCTCATCGCCTGTCACTAGCACGTCGCCATCTGCTCCGCCGAGTGCCAGTCCGCGAACCCAATAGCTGTCGAATCCCCCCTGCTCGAAGAGCCGGGTGCCGGTTTCGAGGTCGATCACGAGCACTCCACCCTTGCCGCCGCGTTGGGTGCCAAACGCGAGCCGGTTGTTGGATGAGATCGTCAGTCGCCACATCCCGAGCACCACGCCCGGGCTCTTGACGACCTGACGCGTGTTTTCGTGAACGTCGTGGATTTCGAGCGCGGTGGCATGTACGCCATCACTGAAGGTGCCCGTCGCGGCGACGATGTAGCGGCCGTCGGGAGAGATCGCGAGCCCGTTTCGCACAGCCAACTCCGTGCCAAAGCCCCGAGCCTGCCCGGTTCTGAGATCGCGCAGGACCACCCCTGGCGTATCGGCGGCCATGACGAGGCGCTGGTTTTCGGAAAGCGCCAGATGCGCCGGCGGAACGCCCCGTGGACGCTCACTGCGTCCTGTGGACATCAGGGTCAGCCGCGACCCAATCAACCCAACAGCCTCTTCGAGGTCCGGGCTGTCCGCGTAAACGCTGGCTGTGTTCCACCGCACTTCCGCTGTCCCGCCGGCAAGGGTCCAGACTTCGGCCCGCCCGTTCCTGCGCCACGCGGAGAGCCGGTCCCCGTTCGGGCCAAAGCGCAGCTGAGCCGCAATGTGGGGTTCCTCGACAGACAGATCGTAGAGTTGGGGGGTACCCAACACCAGTCGGGCCGGAACCTCTCCCAATCCGACGCCTGGAAGCGTCAAAGCCAACCAGCCCGCCATTACGGCAAAGAGCGCGTGGCGTGTCCTCATCATCCGGTGTCTCGCTGAAGGTGTGAGATCCAAGAAAACGAAGTATGCCGCGATTCGCGCCAGCCGGATGCGCCGAATCCCTCGTAAAGCGCGTCTGCTACGACGGCCGGTCCGGAGTCCAGGAGACCCGCCGGGCCGTCAGCAGAAACCGATCGCTACCTTTGTGCAATACGAGGACCTTCACTCCATCGCGCGCAACCAACTCCTGAACCTATATGACGTCACCCTCCGCCGACGAGGCATCCCCGGACACCGCCTCCTCCAGCATTGGCGCAAACTCGATCCTCGTCCGCCGGACAAGAATCTCGTTCGCGAACCCACCCGCCGTCCAGCTGACCCCGATGGCGGGCCCAACCTCATCGCCCCCCCACCGGACGACCAATTCCTCCACCACCTCTCCGACCAACGAATCCCCCGCCACAGTCCACTCCCAAAGGACACACACCCCAACCCAAGGGACACACACCCCAACCAATCCTACACAGTGTCAGCTATCCCCCACGCCGATCGTGACACGATCCGCGCAAACGACATACACCTCCGGCAGTCCTACACGATGTCAGACTTCTGCCATGGTGCGATACCGCAGGTTGCGCGGGGTTGCGCTGATCACGCTGCCGGCACGAGGAGACCGAGGTACCCCTGGGCGCGCGAGATCGATCAGCGCTGCGTCAGCTGGAGTCCCAGTCGCCGTGCGTGAACTGACCGAGACGTTGTAAGGGTGCTTTTGGTGTGTGTCCCCTTGACAGCATTGCGTTGGGGGCCTTGAATGCCGACATTCGCTACGTGCATGGCAACGCGACCCGCATACACGGCGCCTCATGGCCAACAGTACCCGACAAGCCCCCATCGACCTCAAGCGGATGCGGCAGGTGGTGGAGGTTGCGCGCGCCGAGGCCATCACGCCCGCGGCGGAAACGCTTTCCATTACCCAGTCAGCGCTTTCCCGCAGCATTGCCGACGTCGAGAATCAGCTGGGCGTCCAGCTCTTCCACCGCGTCCACCGGGGCGTGAAGCTCACCGAGGCTGGGGAGCGGTTTGTCGCGCGGGCGAAACGGCTACTGTCCGACATCGACGATCTGATCGCGGACGTGACGACCGCCGACGAACTCGACACCGGCAGGCTGAGGGTTGGTGCCGCACCTGCCGGCTACGCCGGCTACACCGTTGCCTCGATGCGGGACTTCGTCGAGGAGAATCCCGGCGTCTCGGTCGAGATGGAGACTGGTACGCCACAGGCGCTCTGCCCCGCGCTCGTCCGCGGCGAACTCGATCTGATCGTTGGCGCTTCTGCCTACCTGCAACGGTGGCGGGAGCTGGAGCTGCGCGCGCTCTTGCCAATGCAATTTGCCTGCATGGTGCGGAAGGACCATCCGCTCGCCGGGCGCAACGATCTGAGCGAACTGGACGTGCTGCAGTTTCCGATAGTCCTGCCGCGGTCGATCGAGCCAATGCACTCCGACATCGGCCTGCGCTACGCGCACTACGGCATGCGGCTCCAGCCGCAGTACGTCACCGACGACTTCACCATGACGACGTCGATCGTTTCGGCAACCGATGCCTTCTACCCGATCATGCATGCCCGCCGCTCGTTCGCCGATCTCGAGGAGCAGTTCCATCTGATCAGGGACGTTGTCGAGATCAAGCCGCACGACGTCAGCATCGCATTCGCCCGCTCCCTGCCGAAGACCCGCGCCGCGGAACGATTCGAAGAACTCCTCGCCACCAGTCTCGGCCTCGACTGAGGCTCCGATCAAGCAGTTGACGTTCACACGACGGGGTTCACGCACGTTGCTGACGAGCAGCCGCGCCGACGGTTCGACGGACCAATCCGATCTGGGCCCATCCCTTCCGTATCACGATCTGGCGCATTTCGTGGCGGAGTCGGACCTGGGTCTCACGGACGGCTTCTTCGGATCGGTCGCGGCAGGGCGCACCATGGATGAACTCTCCGACGCCACCCTCATTCCAACACTTCCGCCCGGCTGGATGCAGGCGGAGATTGCTGCGCGCGGCGTCGGATCGCTCGCAACCGGAGCATGCCGGCCCGAGCAGCTTGCCGAACTCGTCAACTCCGAACTCGAACACCTGGGGCTCCCGCTGCTGACCGGGCTCGACACCGCTCGTGCGGAACGTCTGCTGACCGGCTTTCGTGACCTGGTCGCCCGCTTCGAAGCCGTCGCGGACGGCGACTCGCTCAAGCTCGTCTTTGCGGACCCGTCACGCGCGCAATCCCACCCATCCGGCCTTTTTCGCCCAAACTGAAGCGATCGGTATTGCATTCCGTCCTGACGGCTCCGATCATTCCGCTCTTGGCATACGGATTCGGGGATCGGACTGATGGAACAGCGACAATTTGGCGACAGCGACCTCTCGTGCTCGGCCGTCGGCTTTGGCACGTGGGAAATGGGCACAACCCAATACGGCGACATCGACATCCAGGACGCTGTCCGCGCCGTCGAAATGGCGGTTGACCACGGGATCACCTTGTTCGACACCGCAGAAGTCTACGGGCCGTACACGTCCGAAGAACTCCTCGCGCGCGGTCTCGGTGCCAGACGCAAGGACGTTGTGCTCGTCACCAAAGTCGGCTTCGTCTATCACGACGACGGGCGCACGGGGAATGCCGCCGTCGCGGGCCGCAGCGCCGCACCCGAGGACGTCATCAGTCACACCAACGCCTGCCTGACACGGATGAACACAGACTACGTCGATCTCATGCTCATCCACTGGCCTGATCACAAGACGCCCCACGCAGACACCATCGGCGCCCTCGAAGACCTGAAGGCCGCAGGGAAGATCCGACACTACGGCGTCTCGAACTATGACGTCGACATGATGCGCGCGTGCGAAGAGGCGGGACACCTCACTGCCAACCAGGTTGGCTACCACATGTTCGACCGCCGCATGGAGGCCTCGGTCCTCAACTACTGCAAGGACCACAGCATCGGCTACATGGCCTACGGCAGCCTCGGCTTCGGCCTCCTCACCGGCGCCTTCACACCCGATACACGATTCGTCGACTGGGACTGGCGCAGCAGCGGGAAGGCCTTCGGACTGCCGCTGTTCGAAGAGGAGCACTTCCTGAAGGAACTGAAGGTCGTGGAGCACCTCAAGACGTTCGCCGCGGACCACGGCCGCTCCGTCGCACAACTTGCGCTTGCCTGGGTGCTCGGACATCCGGCGGTCACCGTCGGTCTCGTGGGCATGCGGAACGAGAACGAACTCATCGAGAACGTCGCCGCCGCGGACTGGCGGCTGACTCAGGACGAACGGCAGGAGATCGACGCATTCTTCGAAGCCGAAGGGGTCCCGACCTATGTCGACGCCCAACAGGCAAGTTAGCGTCATCGATTCCAGGGCAGCTCCAATCGCGCGTACCAGACATCATCACTGTGTCGGGATCCGGCACGCAGCAGGGGGTTCCGACCTGAGTCACCAACAGGCGGGCACTCCGATCCCGGGCCGATGCGCAACACACGTGCGCAGTATCCGGTCGATCGCTGACGGCCACGCCACGACCGGCGATCCAAACTGACGAGGCGAAGCAACCGTTTGGATTCACAGACCACATTTCCGCACCGATTGGCGTAGCCGGACAGGAAGACCCGGCAGACATTCAGGACAAGGCAGGCCCACCAGACTTGGCGCACGACAGCCTCTACGCAAGCTACGCCGAACTCTCAGACGAGGAGCGCCTGCTGCTGCGCCTGATTGCGGTCACACACGTCGCCGTGAACCCGACGCAACTGCGGGAAATCCTCCAGCACACCGGCCTGCCGGGCCGCAGCTACATCTCGAAACCGTGGCGCGAAGAGATGCAGTCGCTCGGGCTGCTGAAGGCCGGGCAGGAGGCGTTCGAGTGCGAACCCGACATTGCCAACCTGCTGACCTTCCACACCTTGCGGGACAACGAGTTCGACCGCATGGATCGAGCCGCGGAGTGGGTACTGCCACGCTTCAACACCTTCGGACGCAGCACGAACGTTGCCAACACGGCACCGCTGCGCAGACGGCTGCGCAGCGCCTTCTTCCGGAGGGATACCGAGGCGATGGTCTCGACGCTTGCCCTAAAGGACCCGTTCGATGAGCCCGATCGTGATCTGACCATCACACTCCTGAACGCGCTGCTGCCAATTCTGCTGGACTGGTTCGACACACTCGACAGTCCGTTTCGCTTCCAGATCGTGCGCGCCGTCATCGATGCGCACGGCCCCACGCCCGCAACCTTCGCGATGGCCGCCGAACTGATCGATCGCGCCCCGCTCACGGCGGACGCATCCGAACCGGCCGCGCTCGCGACGATCCGCACGCTCATCCGAACCCTCAGCGGCAAGGAAACCCCCGCGCAGATCGACGCACTGCCCGCTGATCCGAGGGGCGAAGCGGTTCGCGCAATTGCCCACTTCAGGCGCGGCGACCTTGCCGGCTGCATCGACGCATGTACCGGTGCGTTGCGTCAGTTACGACGCCGTTCGGGATCGTCGTCGGTCTATCTGCCAGGGCTCGCAGGCTACTGCTATTGCCTAGCACTGCTCAGGCGTGGCACGCCCGAAGCACGGCGCAAACTCGACCGCCAGATCGAGGTGGCGTCGCGGGCGCGGAACTACGAGCCGCTGCTGGGCGCATTCCTCCGGCTTCAGACGTTTGGCCGCACGTGGTTCGACCAGGGCCCGGCACCATCCGAGGAGGTCGTCGTCGACGAACACCCCATGACGCGCCTCACGGACGTTCTTACCGCCCTGTGGCTCGGAAACACGCCGATCCCGTCAGCGGTGACGGACGTCGCGGCGCAGGCGGCCGTAGCCGAAGCAGCCGGACTCACCTGGCTGGCCGGCGAACTGCGGCGGGTCGCCGACGCGGGCGGAAGCGGCGCACCACAATCTGGCAGTACTCTGCTCGAGGTCATGCCGCGGGTTGAGCCGTGGGCACGCGCGCTCGCAGCGCTCAGCGATCTCGCACCCGGACACGGTGGCGGAGGAGCAGACGCAACCCGTCTGGTCTGGATCCTTGAACGGAGCCCCTTTGGCAACAAGGTGACGCTCTCGCCGAAAGAACAAAAGACGACAAAACGTGGCGGCTGGTCGCGCGGCCGAAACGTGTCGCTGAAGCGACTGGGAGAGTCGCCGCAGTCTGTCCCGGGCCTGACCGCCCACGATGAACGCATCCTGCGTCACCTCACCCGAGCCTCGTACCGCTATGGGCAGAACGCATGGGAACTGGATCACGCGGCGGCGCTGCTTTCGGCCGCCGGGCACCCACTGATGTTCTTCGAAGACAACCTTGACGATCCGGTCAGCATCGAAGCGCGTGAACCTGAAATGACCGTGCGGCACGACGGCGACAGCGTGCACCTTTCGATCTTCCCCTATGCCGAACCCATCCAGGGACTGGTCGATCCCGAACGCACGTTCCAGGCAGACACGGTTGTCATCGAGGGTGGCGAGCGGCTCACCGTCTTCGCCTTCAGTGAAGAACACAAACAGATCAGCCGGATTCTCGGCGAAGACGGTCTGACCGTTCCCGCGAGCGCCCGCGAGCAGGTCCTCGACAGTATTACTTCGATTTCGCCACTGCTGACAGTCCACTCCGATCTCGACGGCAGCGGCGCAAACCTCGATCGCGTCGCCGCCGACCCCCGCCTCTATCTCAACCTGCAGCCACAGGGAGAGACGATCCGGATGTCGACGGGCGTCCAGCCGTTCGGCGAAGGACCCCGGTTTCTGCCGGGTGCCGGCGGTGCTTCGGTGATCACGGAAATCGCCGGCCGGCGTACCCAGGCTGACCGCGACCTCGAACACGAGCGCGGACTGCTGAAACGCGTACTCGAACGCTGCACGGGCCTCATCGAGCAGTCGACCGGGCACTGGCAGTTCGTCGATCTCGAATCCGCGCTCGAAGGTCTGGTCGAACTCCAGGTGATGGAAGACGTGATCTGTGCCTGGCCAGAAGGCAAGTCGCTGACCGTGCGCGACGCCGTCAGCGCGAGCGGCCTGAAGCTCGCGATCCGCGAACAGAACGATTGGTTCGAGGTCTCGGGCGAGATTCGTATCTCGGAAGATTCTGTGCTCGATCTCCAGAAACTGCTCGCCATCATGCAGGCCGCGCCGGGTCGGTTCATCCAGCTTGGCGATGACGAGTTCCTCGCCCTCACGTCAGGCCTGCGCGACCGGCTCGACGCAATTCGCAGCGTGTTCGATGAAGGCCGTGTGCACAAACTGGCCGCCTGGCACCTCGACGATGCGATCGCCGGGTTGGACGCAGAGACCGACGCGGGCTTTGATCGGTTCCGCGAGCGGCTCCGCGCCGCACAGGACCTTGACCCCAAGCTCCCCCAAGGGGTCACCGCAACGCTACGCGACTACCAGATCGAGGGCTTCCGCTGGCTGGCGCGCCTCGCCGAATGGGGTGCGGGCGCCTGCCTTGCCGACGACATGGGCCTCGGCAAGACCCTGCAGTCCATCGCACTCCTGATGCGTCGCGCCCACGACGGCCCCGCCCTTGTAATCGCGCCCACCACTGTGTGTCAGAACTGGCTGGACGAACTGGGACGATTCGCACCGTTGCTCCGGGCGACGCCGTTCGGCGCTGGCGATCGCGCGCAGCAGATCGAGGCGCAGGGACCGGGCGATGTCCTTGTGTGCAGCTACGGGCTGCTCGCCGGCGCGCCTGACTTGTTTGCCGACCGGTCGTGGCACACGATCGTCGCGGACGAGGCGCAGGCATTCAAGAATGCCGGCACGCAGCGATCCAAAGCGATGATGCGCCTCAACGCCGATTTCCGGCTGATCACGACGGGCACCCCCGTCGAGAATCATCTGGGCGAGCTCTGGAACCTGTTCAGCTTCATTAACCGGGGGCTCTTGGGCAGTTTCGCATCGTTCAGCGAGACCTATGCCCGCCCGATCGAAACCGGGGATCAAGACGCCGCGATGCGCCTGCGCAACGTGACCAAACCGTTCATCCTGCGTCGCCTGAAGCAGGAGGTACTGACAGAACTCCCGCCGCGTACCGACATCACGATCGGCGTTGAACTGAGCGAGCGCGAACACACGCTCTACGAAGCACTCCGACGCGAAGCGCAGGCGGACCTCGAGACAGTCGAAGAGGGTGAGGCCAACATGATTGCGCTGGCCCGCATCACGCGGCTGCGGCGCGCGGTCTGCAACCCGGCGCTAGTTCTGCCTGAAGCCAACATTCCGTCATCGAAGCTCGAGCGATTTGCCCAACTCACGGACGACCTTCGGGAAAACGGTCATCGTGCGCTGGTGTTCAGCCAGTTCGTCGCGCATCTGCAGCTTATTCGCGAATATCTCGACGCGCAGGACATCAGCTATCAGTACCTGGACGGCAGCACCCGCCCCGCCGACCGGGCCCGGGCAGTCACCGCATTCCAGGAGGGCGCGGGCGACCTGTTCCTGATCAGTCTGAAGGCGGGCGGGACCGGGCTGAACCTGACGGCCGCCGACTACGTGATCCACATGGACCCATGGTGGAACCCGGCGGTCGAGGATCAGGCCAGCGACCGCGCCCACCGCATTGGCCAGGAACGACCGGTGACGGTCTACCGCCTGATCGGCATCGATACGATCGAGCAGAAAATCATCGAGTTACACGAGCGCAAACGCGAAATCGCGAACGACCTCCTGGCCGGCAAGGACGGCGCCGGCCGTCTGACCTTCGATGAAATGTTGGCGCTGATCGAGGCGCCGGTACGGTGAATCGCCTCCCGCCCGCGGCAGGCGGCACGTCGACTAGCTGTGATCTGTCAGTAGGTTGTTCATTCGGGCCTCAAGCCCCGAAGCTAATGAGTGTTCAAAGTCCATTGGCT
>PBVL01000221.1 GCA_002728675.1 Gammaproteobacteria bacterium | reverse complement strand
TGGGCCACGCTGCCGTGGCGCCTACCGGATGGATCACGCTGAGGTCGACTCGCGAATGATCTACACGAATCACATTCCCTGCGGCAGCATGCGCTCGCCGGGCGACCCGCAGTCCGTGTTCGCCAGTGAGTCCCAGATTGACGCCATTGCGCACGAACTGGGGCTGACGCCCACGGAATTCCGCAGGCGGAATCTGCTGCAGGAAGGCGATCTGTCGGCGATCGGTCATCCCTGGCGCGATCTCACCATTGGTCGCATTCTCGTAGCGTGTGTCGAGGCCACGGGGCTCGAGTCGCCGCGACTGGAAGAACCGGGGAAGCTGATTGGCCGTGGGTTGGCGGTCTGTGACCGACCGACGGGCGAGGGGGCATCATCGGCGAAGCTGACCGTCGACGCGTCCGGCACCGTGCACCTGGCCACTCCGCTGCGCGATACCGGCAGCGGCTTCTACACGATGCTGCGCCAGGTAGTGGATCGGGAGCTTGGCGTTGCATACGACTCGATCGAAATGCGTGCGATGACGACGGACGAGGTGCCGTTCGACGGCGGCGTGGGCGGCGCCAGGATCACCAATGCCGCAGGCAACGCGGCGCTCGGGGCCGCCGAACGGGTCCGGGAGCAGTTGGTCGAGTTTGCAGCGCAGCGCCAGGGCTGGGCGATCGACTCGGTCGAACTGCGCGAGGGCGCTCTCAGGGCAAACCGCGAGTCGGTGTCTCTTGAGAGCCTGATGGATGCCCACGGCGGCGAAATCAGCGCGGAGTACGCCCACGAAGTCCCGGCCGATCCGGGTATGACCGTGTTCTCCGCCCAGGCAGCCGAGGTCGCGGTCGATACGGAGACCGGCGCGATCGAGGTCCGCAGGATCACGTCGACTCACGACGTCGGGACGATCATCAATCCGATCAGCCATCAGGGCCAGATCGACGGCAGGATCATGCAGGGGATCGGCGCCGCGCTCATCGAGGGACTGCAGTACGACGGCGGGCAGGTGATCAACGCGAACCTTGGGGACTACAAGCTGCCGTCAATGGGCGACGTGCCCGAGATCGAGACGGTGCTCGTCAAAGACGAGAAGCCCGGCCCGACTCCCTATGGTGGCAAGGCGATTGGCGAGCAGGCGATCAGCGGCGTCGCACCGGCGATCCACAACGCGATCCTCGATGCGACCGGGCACAGCATGGCCAGACTGCCAATTACGGCCGAGGCAATGTGGGAGAAGCTTCGCGAGGCAGCGGCTCAGTAGCCGAGATTCTTGTCGATGACCCCTTCGAGCGGCAGGTTGTTGCGCAGGCGCGACAGGTTTCGGACGAATCGCTCGACGTTCCGGTCCGCGCGATACTGGCTGGCACCTGCGGTATGGGGCGTCATGACGACGTTCTCGAGGGTCCAGAGTTCGCTTGACTCAGGGAGCGGTTCCCGGGGCACCACGTCGAGTGCCGCGCCGCGGATCTGACCGGTCTTGAGTGCATGGACGAGCGCGTCTTCCTCCATCACCTCGCCCCGCGTGACGTTGACGAGGAAGGCAGAGGCCTTCATGGCTTCGAAGGCGTCGGCGTTCATGAGATTGCGGGTCTCCGAGGTCAGCGGCGTGCAGATCGAGACCACATCACTCGCCCCGAGGAGTTCGGGAAGCTGTTCCGGGACCATGATGCGGTCCACTTCAGGACTCGTCCGCACGGGGTCCCGATCGAGGGCGATGCACTTCATCCCGAAAGCGGCCGCCCGGCGCGCCATGGCGCGCCCGGTACCGCCGAAGCCGACGATACCCATCGTGAGGCCGGTGAGTTCAACCTCCTGGAAGCGCATTTCGGGTCGGTGGTTCCAGCTGTCCGGGCCGTATCGTAATGCCGCCGCAAGTTGCCGCGTCAGCATGAGCAGGAGTCCGAAGCCGTGATCGGCCAGATGTTCGCCGACCAGGCCTTTCTCGCTCGTCAGGATCACCTCACCGTTGACGAATTCCGGGTAGAGGAAGGCGTCGACACCCGACGCAATGGCATGCACCCACCGCAGCCTGGCCGCCATCTTGAACATGCGCTGCGACACGAACCCGAGCACAACGTCGGTATCGCTGATCTCGTTGTGGGCGGAATCCGGGGTGCAGATCACAACCTCGGCGCCGTCGCCGGCCGCTTTCCTGATCGAAGCCAGATTGCTGTCCGAGACCTCCGGCAGCGTGAGTCCAGGAATAATGACGATCTTCATGCGCCCGTGCCCCTCGTGAATTGCGCGCCGTTATACTACGTTCGCCCCACCGGATGAAACTGAGGCACGAGGGAAGCCCATGGATTACGAGATCATTTCTGCCGACTGTCACATTGACCTCATCTGGCTGCCGCCCGATCTGTTTACGAGCGAAGCCGCTGCGGACATGAAAGACCGGATGCCCTACGTGACGGAGTCGGACCGGGGGCCAACCTGGGTCAGCAAGCAAGGCGCACAGTTTGGGCTGCAGAACGGGATGGGTTCCGCGGGACGTCAGTACGTTCCGGGCCAGATTCATCGCTCGGACCGAATGGCGGAGCAGGGCTTGTACGACGATGGCAAAAACGGCATCCGTCGTCTCACGGAACCGGAACTCAGAATCAGGGATCAGGATCTTGACGGCGTTCAGGCTGAAGTCCTCTACGGCATCCTGGGTACCTCCCAACGACTGAACGATGGGGAGGCCGCAACCGAGGTCATGCGGATCTACAACGCCTGGCTGGCCGACTTCTGCGAGTCCCATCCGGATCGTTTCGCCGGCCTTGCGTCCATTCCGAACCATGACATGGATGCCGCGGTGGCCGAGATCGAGCGGGTCGCCAAACGTGGCGCTGTCCGCGGGCTCGAGGTCGCCAACTCGGTTGACATGAAGCCGCTTTACGATCCCTCGTGGGAGCCGCTCTGGAGGGCCGCCAACGAGACGAAGCTCCCGGTGCATTTCCACACGGTGGGCGGCAAGGCACCCAACTTCGCCGGCATGCCGCACCTGCAGCAGCGCCAGGCGTTTGCCACCTTCATCACGAGCTTTCAGCTAGCGATGTCCCGCGTGGTCATGGAAATCATCTATGGCGGCGTGCTGGAGTCGTATCCCGACATGAAGGTTGTGATCGGTGAGAGTGGCATCGGCTGGATTCCCTACACACTTCAGCACATGGATCTCGAATGGGAGGACCAGTTCAAGGACCTCACGCTCACCATGAAACCGTCGGAGTACTGGCTGCGACAGTGTTACGCGACGTACCAGAGCGATGAGGTGGGTATCCGGCTGCTCGAGTACCTCGGTGAGGACAACATCATGTGGGGGTCGGACTTCCCGCATCCGGACGGTATCTGGCCGGACTCGAAAGAGTTCATCGAGCGGGAACTGATCACCCTGGACGCCGCGCGCCGTCGGAAGGTCGTTTGCGAGAACGCAGGACGTCTCTACGGCTTCTTCTAGGGCGCCTGTGAGAACGGGGGACCACACGAGACACCTGGGCGGATACCAGCATGACTGACTCGATCGAGACATTGCCGTTTGGCCGGACTGGTCACATGAGCACACGGACCCTGTTCGGCGCTGCGGCGCTGGGGGGCATGAAGCAGAGCAAGGCTGACGAAGTACTCGACATTCTCCTCGAGTACGGGGTGAATCACATTGACACCGCGGCGAGCTACGGCGAATCGGAACTTCGGCTCGCGCCAGTCCTTGCCAGACATCGCGATCAGTTCTTTCTCGCGACCAAGACGGGTGATCGCACAAAGGCTGAAGCGCGGGCGAGCATTCACCGGTCGCTCGAGAGGCTGGGGGTTGATCAACTCGACCTGATCCAGTTTCACAATCTGACTGACGATGCCGGATGGGAAACGGCCATGGGACCCGACGGTGCGCTCGAAGCAGCCGTTGACGCCCGTGACGAGGGCCTTGTGCGGTTCATCGGCGTGACCGGCCACGGTACGGCGGTTGCGGAAATGCACCTGCGCAGCCTCGGGCAATTCGGATTCGACTCGGTGCTGCTGCCGCGGAACTATATGCTGATGCAGGACGAGCGGTATGCGCGCGCGTTCGAGGAACTGTATGCGCTCTGCCAGTCACAGGGGGTCGCGATGCAGATCATCAAGTCGATCGCACGACGCAGGTGGCGCGACGGCGACGACTCACCAAGATTCAGCTGGTACGAACCCATCCGCGAGAAAGACGCGCTCCGCCGCGCGGTGTTCTGGACGCTGGCGCGTCCGGGGGTCTTTCTCAACACGTCGAGCGACGCAACCCTGTTGCGTCTGACCCTCGATGCGGCGGGTGAGTTTGCCGCGCGCCAGGCAGACGCAGTGGACGAAGTCGGGCTCGCAGAAGACGCCGCAGGACTCGACATGGAACCGCTCTTCGTCAGGGGTGTCACCGATACCATCTGAGGCTGGCAAGCGCCGCTTCCCGGGGCACTGGCCACGGGCGGTCTGCGACGTGTTCGTGGCGACGCTCGCCTGGGCGACGGTCGCGTGTCATGTCGCCTGGGTGGGCGGCCTCAGTTTCGCGAGTCTGCGCTGGCTGGTTCTGCTTTCGTTACCGCTCGCGGGGTTGCTGGTCTGGCGCTGGTGGCGTGCAGGACACGCCGGGGACACGGACGCGACTTCTCCTCTGACGTCGTGTGTGGTGGTGCTGCTCTGTGTGGGAGCGGCGTTCCTGGCGCTTGCCGGGCATCGCCCGGACGGAGACGACGCGTTCTACGCCGCGATGGCGCTTGCGCCACTCGAATACCCGGACGTTCCCCTCCGGGATATCGTCGGCAGCTACTGGAAGAGCCAATATGGGATGACAAGCGTCGAAACGCTCCGGGCGCTGTTCGCGCACACTACGCAAGCTCCGCTGCTCGAGGTCTTCTATCTGTGGTTCCCGGCGTGCATGGCCATGCTGCTCGTGCTCGCCAACTACGAATTGCTGCGCGCATGGAACGCGCCGCTTGCGCTGCTGGGTCTGTTGGCGACCCTTGCGGTCTTTCTGCTCTGGGCTGAGACGCACCGAACTCACAGCAACTTCGGGCTGTTGAGACTGTTCCAGGGTAAAGCGGTGCTCCTCAGCGTGATGGTGCCGCTGCTGACGGCGTGCGCGTGGCGCGCGGTCAGGAACGCGGACGAGCCACGGGGCCGGTTGCCGGCCGCCCTGATTGCATCCATGGGGCTTTCACCCACTGGCCTCGTCGTGCCGCTCTTGCTGGTCGGTCTGATATTTGCAGCCGCGGCGTTCGCTGAACCGCGTGCGCATTGGCGCAAGACTGTGCTGGCGTACGTTGTCCGCATGGCCGCGCTTGCATGGTATCCGGCGGTGGTGGCGGTCATCGTCATCTCGCCGAAGAGTGGGGCTGCGGTGCGGGCGTCGGGTGAAAACAGTCTGGTGGTGTCGAATGCCATCGGGGACAACCTGGCCCTCGTGTTCGGTCCCGAGCCACGGAGCCTGCTTATCCTGGCTTCCGTACCGCTCCTGGCGCTTTGTGTGAGCCCATCGATGCGGCGGCCCGTCCTGATCTGGAGCGGGCTCGTCGTGCTCTGCCTGTTCAACCCCTGGTCGTCGGCGGTTTTCCGTGAACTGATTGCGGACTCCATGGCCTGGCGGCTCTGGTGGGCGCTGCCGTTACCGGCAATGGCCGGACTCGTGGCGGCCGCGGCCGCTGTCACGCTCGGCAGGGCGGGCAGATCCGTACCGTCAGGGGCCGTCGGGCAGGTACTGCCCGCACTGGTACTCGCGCTGGTGGTTGGCGGATTCGCCGCGCTGCCAGGTACCCGCTTGGTCAGCGCCGCGAACCATGCGGGATTGCGCTGGCCACCCGAACCGAAACTGGTCGAGAAGCACCGCATGCCGCACCGTCACTACCGAACCCCCCTCGTGGTGCTGGGTTCGCGCGTTTGCAGCCCCCATTCCGGTCGATGTCACTGACCCGGACTTCATCGTGCCGCTTGTTGGTGCGCGCACACGCCGTCGCTCCGGCACCTCCGGAGCCTCGGCGACACGCGTCGTCCCGCGCCCAGCCCGGTCGCGACAGGTGCGGCC
>PBVL01000220.1 GCA_002728675.1 Gammaproteobacteria bacterium | reverse complement strand
CTCGGCCACATGGATGTGGGCGGGTTGCGGATGCCGAGGGTCGAGACCGCTGATCCGATTACGGCGCAGGCGTTCCTCGTCGACGCGTTTGCGGCAGGACACGAAGGGGTGATGGCGAAGGTGTCCGACTCCACGTACGAAGCCGGCAACCGCGGTCGTGCCTGGATGAAACTCAAGCATGCCCATACCCTCGACCTCGTCGTGCTCGCGGCGGAGTGGGGGAGCGGCCGGAGCCGCGGGTATCTTTCGAATCTGCACCTGGGCGCGCGGGATACGGCGACAGGGTCTTTTGTCATGCTGGGCAAGACCTTCAAGGGTCTGACCGATGCGCTGCTGAAATGGCAGACCGAAGCGCTCCTGCAGATCGAGGTCAGCTGCGACGGGCGCACGGTCTACGTCGAGCCAAAGCTGGTCGTCGAGGTCGCGTTCAACGACGTTCAGACGAGCCCGCACTACCCGGGCGGTGTTGCGCTCCGGTTTGCCCGTGTCAAAGGGTATCGCCAGGACAAGGGCCCGGCCGACGCGGATACGTTCGAGGCGGTCCTTGCACATGCCCCTGATCCCGCTTGAGCGCAATGTGCGGAGCGAGGGTACGGATCCTCGATGCGTGGGAGTGAGAGGGAGTAAGAGAGAGTGAGAAGGAGCGATATGAACGATGACTCGTGGGTACCGGTGAGGGATGAGCCGCGCCATCGCCACAGGTTCGAGAACAACTTTGCCCGCGTCTACGACGTGCTCGTACCGTCGGGGGACGCGACGCTGTATCACCACCACACGGAGGACACCCTGTACGTCGCGATCGCGCCCGCGTCCCTCAGGGATCAGACCTGGGGTGAGACGGACACGCGGGCGGCAGAAGTTGAGGCGGGAATCTGCATTTGCAGGCCGCACCGAACCCGGCCCCTGATTCATCGTGTCCGCAACGTTGGGCAGGGTGACATGCGCATGATTGGTGTCGAGGTCAAAGCGAGCCCCCCGGAAACGTCAGTGTCACCGCTCGAGGCAAGCAACGTCGCCATGCGCTGGGAGAACGAGCGGTTGCGGGCGTACGATGTTGCGCTCGAACCGGGTGCAGCGACCGATGAACTCGACTGCGGTTTCCACGGCGTTGCTATCATGCTGACGTCGGCGTGCCTTGCCTTCGAGTCGGACACGCCGGAGATCTGGTCGGCGGCCGCGGGCGACCTGGTCTGGCTGACGCCGGGGCAACGGAGGTTTCGCAACGTCGGCGAGGCCCCGTTGTCCTTCGTGTTGGCGGAGTGGCGCTGAGCGGCGCGCAGCAGCAGGCACGACGAAGAACAACGAAGCGCAGAAAGAACAAACCGCACAAGAAAAACAAGAAGAGAAAGGAACAAGGAGGGGCTATGCGAACAGTATTGGTGACGGGCGGCGCGAGAGGGATTGGCCGGGGCATTGCGGAATCATTTCTGCGTGCAGGGCACAACGTCATGATCGCGGATCTTGCGGAAAGTGCCAAGTGGAACTACCAGTTGGCGAACGAGGGTGCGATGGGCGAGGCGATCACGGCCCTCTTACCACTCGGTCACGTCGATGCGGTTCCGATTGACGTCACGGATCGCGCGTCCTGCGAAACCGCGGTGCAACGCACCATTGAGACCTTCGGGGGCCTCGACGTCGTCGCGAACAATGCGGGCGTCGTTGCCAGCGGCCCCATCGAGACATTTTCAGAGAGTGACTGGGACGGGATTTTCGACGTCAACGTGAAAGGCATCTTCAACGTGACGGTCGCGGCGCTCGAGGCGCTCAAGGCGTCGGATGACGCGGCGGTTGTGAACACCGCCTCGATTGCGGGCAAGAAGGGCAGCGGCAATCTCGCTGCCTACTGCGCTTCGAAGTTTGCCGCTGTCGGCCTGACCCAGTCTCTCGCGCAGGAGTTTGCCCCCTACGGAATCCGCGTCAACGCGATTTGCCCCGGCATCGTCGGGACGGCGATGTGGCTCGATCACCTGATGGCCAATCAGGGGCAGGCGGCGTTCGAGGAGCGGATGGAAGAGATGATCCCCCTCGGACGTCCGCAACAGGCTGAGGACATGGGCGAGGCGGCCGTGTACCTCGCAAGCGCGCCGAATGTCACCGGCGTGTCGCTGACCGTGGCCGGCGGTCTGGAGATGAACTGAGGGCCATGCCGGGGGTTCAAGGCTCCCGGCCGCCAGGTCAGGCTTCGACCAACTTCGCGCGGATTGCGTTCAGTTCGACGTCCTTGACGCCTTCCTGCTTGAGATAGGCGTGTACGCCGCCGAACGTCTCGTCGACGAAAGCAAGCGTGCGATCCATCGTCTCGGGCGCGCAGCCGCGCAGATAAGCGCCGGGTTGCTTTGGGTCGAGCTGCTTGTCGGCATCCGGCGACGTGAGCAGCGCCGCGGTCAGCCCGTAGTCCTCGCAGATTACGGTGCGGGGGACACCAGCCAGGTCGAGGAGAAACGCCGCGACGAGTCCGGTCCGGTCCTTTCCCGAACGGCAGTGAAACGCAACCCCGCCGTCCGCCGCGGCAACGGTGCGCATGATCGCGGCCATTACAAACGCTGACTGTACAAGCCCTTGGCAGTAGAGATCCGCAAGTTTGACCTCCGGAGGCGCACCCTTGTTTCTGGACCGGTAGTTGTCGAAACGCTGGCCCCAGAAGTCATGAATGACGAAGTGCACGTCACCCGAATCCTGGAAACGGTTTGGGGCGGCCGCAATCTCCTTCTCCATCCGCAGATCGATGACGGTATCGACGCCGTGTGCGACCAGGGCCTGACGATCGCCTGTGCTTAGTTGATCCATGTCGCCCGATCGGACGCAGCGTCCCCAGGCCGTCGTGCGGCCGTCTGCAGTCGAGTAGCCGCCCAGATCGCGGACGTTCTGAGCGTAGTCGAGTGACAGAACCCGCCGTGGGTCACCCAGTTCCTGTTCCATGTCTGCTCCCGTCGATCAAACGTCGCGCACCCTATCGCATCGGAACCAACCGCTCTACCCATGCCGGACTGTGCGCTGACACTGTGCGTCGACAACGGCGCAACGTTGGCACAAACTGCGGGCACTGGGTTAACGGGGGATGTCACCGTGAGTGCAGATCCGGCAGAGGTCGCGGGTGCGTTTGAGGGCCTGCAGGCGACGCTGCAGACGGGCTACACCGGTGTCCGTGTCGACGGTTTGAGGCTCGTTGACGCGACGGATGATCAGATTGAAGCGATCCGCCGCCTCGTTGGTGAGTATTGCGTCGCGGTGTTTCCCGGGCAGTACATCGGGCCGGAGGATCACGTTGCCCTGATCGCACGGTTCGGGAAGGTGACCCACACTCCCGGCGTCAACATGCATCCCGATCACGATGAAGTGCATGTGGTCGCCGATCGTGGTGACCCTGCAAAGCCGAAATCGGGGGGCTTTCACACCGATACCTGTTTCGTCGCCAAACCGCCTTCGTTCACGTCGCTTTCGGCGATCGAGGTCCCGGATCATGGTGGCGATACGCTCTTCGCAAACCAGTACATCGCCTACGAGTCCTTGTCGGAGGTCATGAAGGGCTGGCTGCGGGGGCTGCGTCTCAAGCATGTCGTCAGCGGGACTGACCGTCCCGAGGCGGTTCCCGATCCCGTGTGGCATCCGGCCGTGCGCACCCATCCGGTGACCGGGCGCAAGGCGTTGTACGTGACCTACGCGGATCGCTGTATCGAGGCGGAAGGTATGACGCCGGCAGAGGGCGAGAGCCTGATTACCTATCTGTACGAGCATTCACTCGCGCAGCACGCGATGTATCGCCATCGGTGGAGCGAAGGGGACTTCGTCATGTGGGACAACCGCTGCTCGCTCCATGCTGCCGTGTACGATCACGGCGATCAGCCGCGGACCCTGTATCGGGTGATGTGTGAGGGCGAGGTGCCGTTCGAGTAGTGGCGGGCACGTGAACCCGGTCAACCTTCGGGACTCAGGCAGGACTCGGCTCACGATGCGGGCAGGGCGCAGGTGCTTCGATGGACACCGATGAACCCACCACAGGACAGGCGGGCAACCCCGACCGCTTACGGTCGGACCCGGCCCTGGCACCCGGCGTGACTTTCGAGACCGGCCGGCTGCCGCTCCTGCGCTCCGTGCGCGGTAAGCTGATTCTCACGATCACGCTGTTCATCGTTGTGACCGCGTCGATTCTCAGCGTCGCCGACTATCGCTATGTGCGGAACCTGCTTCGAACGAGCACCGAACAGCAGCTGATGTTGCGGGCGGAAGGTCTGCGGGAAGTCATCCTGGCATACGTCGGCCAGCAGCAGGAGCGCGTTGCGCTGGTTGCCAGCAGAACGCGGCTGCGTGAACTGACGCGGGCGTTCGTCGATGCGGAGATCGCGCCGGAAGCCTACCAAATGGGAACGCGCCGCATTCTGCTGGATGCGCAGGCCGCGACGGAGGGCTTCGAGTCGATCCGCGTTGCGACTCTGGACGGGGAGGTGATCACCGCAACGGACGAGGCGATGATCGGCGGCTCGCTCCTCGCCGACCCGGTCTTCGCACCAGGGCTCGAGTCTGCCACCCTCGGGGTTCCGGTCATGCGCGGCGGCGGGTTCGTAGCGTCCCTCGCTGCCCCCGCCCGCACAAACGACGGCCGGTTGCTCGGCGTTCTGCTCGTCGCGGTCGACGTTGAGCCGATGCACGAAATGCTCTCCCACATACCCACGACGTTCGAGTCGGCAACGCTCCGCATCGGGGCGCGCGAGGGTGACCGGATTCGCTACCTGTTTGGAAGTGGGCGGGGAACCAACGATGTGACCATGCGTCGCGCCCTTGCCGGTGAGTCTGGTTTTGCCGCGGTCGAACGGGATGGCACGGAGGTGCTGGCGGCTTTTCGCGACGTCGGATACGGCGGCTGGGGCCTTGTGGCGGAAGTCGACGCCGATGAAGCATACGAACCCATTCTGGAACTGCGCGCGGTGTTGGTAGGCATCGCCATTCTGGTCGGCGCCGTTGGCGCTGCAGTGGGCGCGCGTATCGCCGCCAACCTCACGCGGCCGATTCTCAGACTCGCTGACGTCGCAGGCCAGATCGGCAATGGCGACCTTGCTGTGCGCGCGCGCGTGGGCGGTGACGACGAGGTTGGCATCATGGCGCGTTCATTCAACATGATGACAAGTCAGCTCGAACGTCATCAGGAACGTCTGAAGGAGCTCGTGCAGGCCCGGACCGCGCAGTTGGAACAGCGTACACAGCAGCTGGAACAGGCCAACGAGCAGCTCGCCGAATTGTGCGAGCTGCTCGAGACGCAGGCGGGAACCATGGAGCAGGACCTGCGTCGGGCCGAGGTCATACAGCGTTCGATGTTGCCGCAGGTACCGCCCGAGCTGGACGGCTTCTCGGTGCGGACACTCTATCGCCCGGGACTCAACGTCGGCGGCGATCTCTACGCGGTGGCCGCTGTGCAGGATCGTTATCTCGTGCTGGTTGTAGCGGATGCGTCGGGGCACGGCATCAGCGCCGCGTTGCTGGCGGTGCTGTTTCGCTATCGGCTTGCGGTGGTGGATGAGGCAACAGGATTGCCGTATGCACCAGCGCATGCGCTGACGGATCTGAATACACTCCTGTCCGGCGATATCAGGGCACCGGGCGTCTTCTTTACATGTGTGTACTGCGTTCTGGACATGCAGGAACGTTCGCTCGTGATGGCAGCCGCCGGGCACCCTCCGCTCCTGAACGTCAGGAGCGATGGCCGATGTGAGTTGCTCGAACACACGGGGCCGGCGCTCGGGCTCGATGCCTCAGCGACGTACAGTGAGCGCACGATGCAGCTCGAACCGGGCGACCGGCTGTTGCTCTACACGGACGGGATTCTCGACACTCCGGGTGATCACACGCCCGACGCGATGGAGATCGGTGCCGCGCTCGCCGGGATTCAGTCCGGTGCGCATGAGCTTGAGGAACTGCTCGCGCTCGTGACCGGGGGCATCGATCGGGAGGACCGGGATGACGTGACACTGCTGACGCTCGAAGTCGCGCCCGGCGAAAACCACTTCGATGTGAGCGACGCGGCGGCAGGCGCGCCCGCCCCGGATCCGTCGGGAGACGCGCAACTTCTGTGGGCCGATGCTCAGGGCCAGCGCTGGTTCCAGATGCGCGGGCGAATGACGTGGACATTTGGCGAGACGCTGCTGGCGTCGGCCGGCGAAGCGATCGGGAAAGGACTCGGGGTCCGCTTCGATCTGGCCGAGTGCGAATACCTCGACAGCACCATGTTCGGAACGCTGCACGAGGTGGTCGAGCGGGCGATGGAAAGCGGCGCGCAGGTGAGTGTGCAGCGCGTGCCCGCCTCGATTGTCGCGGCGATCAAAGAGCTGTCGATGGAGGTCGTGCTCGATGCGATTCCGCCGGACAGTGTCGAATTGCCGAAGGGCCTGAGTGACCTGCTGATTCGGCCGACGGACCTCCGCCATCAAAGGGAACGCCTGCTCCGCGCCCACGAAGTCCTGCTCCATCTGTCCGAGGCGAACAGGGAAGAATTCGGGGGTGTGGTCGATGCCCTGCGGGCGGAGCAGGCGGCCGAAGAGTCGAAGGACCAGAGCTGAGGATCAGGATGGCAGAGAAGACACCGCCGGAACACGTCTACCGCGATTATGCGCATGCCGCCGATCACGTGCAGCGGTTCTACGAGTTGAACCACCGGTATCAGACGGTTGAGTTCGCGCGGTGCAAACGCGACGAGTACGCACGGCTGGACAAGACGCGCATGGGCATCTGGGAGGCCTGCCTGAAGCTGGATGAACTCGTCGACGAAAGCGACCCGTATACCGAACTCACGCAGATCCAACAATGCCTGCAGACTTCCGAAGCGATCAGTCGCGACGGGCATCCCGACTGGTTCGTGCTTGCCGGGCTGGTTCACGATCTCGGATAGATTCTGTGCGCGTTTGGCGAACCGCAGTGGGCTGTTACCGGCGATACGTTTGCGCTCGGCTGTGCGTTTCCGCCCGCAATCGTGCATCACGATGCGTTCGCGGCCAATCCGGACGCCCGCAATCCGGACTACGAGTCTCCTCTTGGGATCTACGAGGCCGGGTGCAGGCTGGCCAACGTCCTTCTGTCCTGGGGGCACGATGAGTACATGTACCTTGTGGCCCGGGACTATCTGCCAGAACCCGCCCTCTACATGATCCGGTATCACAGCTTCTATCCGGGTCACACCGCGCACGCCTATGAGGCGCTGCTCGACGATCACGACCGCGAGATGTTCGAGTGGGTTCGCGAGTTCAATCGGTACGATCTCTACACGAAGCGTGACGAGCCGGCGGACGTGCCCGCCCTCGAAGCGTATTACCGCGAGCTCATCGCGGGCTACTTCCCTGAAACGGTGCGCTGGTAGTCACGTCGTGCCGCACCGCATTGGTGCTGGTCTTCCCGAAGATTCCCAGTGTGTCCAAAACCAAGACCCAGCACATCATGCGTTTGTCACGTGTTTCCTCGTGAAGGGCTTCATTGCCGAGGGGGTTGCCACCAGCGGCGCCGCCGACGTCACGGGGTACGGGGGTTGGCGCGCCTATCGTGCTTCGTTGAACTGAACGGACTCGCCAAGCCGGCCCTGCGCAAGTTCATCGGCAACCCAGCTGATGGACCAGTTGTGGCCGAGGCGCCGGCCGCGATAGGTGTCAGGAAGTCGCGTCACGGTGCTTCCCGCGATCCCGACGTCCTGCGGATCGACCGGGAGGTCCCTGAAGGCGCCGTCCAGGGCGTGTTGAGTTCGCCATTGAGACAGGCGAGGCAAGACATCGGCGGTCGTGTACCCGCACCTGCCGGTCAGCGCGTCCATGCCGGCGAGGGGCGACGCGATCGTGTGTGCGCTCACCGGCTGACCGAGGTCATCGGCGTGCACCCGGAGGAATTCGTGAACCACGAGGCCGCCATAGCTGTGGCCCAGCACGGTGACTCCGCGCAGCGCGGGATCGGCCTGGACGGCTGCCTTCAGGCTGGTCGCGAGCAGGGCGGCGGCGGGTGCAGGGCATCCGTTCCAGTCCCAGCGGAAGAAGTAGGTTGCCGCATCGGCATCGCTCAACCGCACCGCAGGGTACACCCATTCCAGTCCGCGGCTGCCCCAGCCGTGCACCAGGACCACGGCCCGGGTGACGGCCGCGTTCTGGTCGAGGCGATTCAGACCATGCGGAAGCTCGATCAGACGTGCGCCGTCCGCTTTGGCGTTTTCGGGGTCGAGCGTTGCGATGTGCGGATACGGGCCGGGCGTACCCCCGCATGCCGCCGTTGCGACGGCCAGCATTGCTGCGATGGCCAACTGTTTCATGCGCGTCATCGTCGTTTTCCTTTATGCACGAGCGGACGTTCTCATTCGACGTCGCCCGGGGCAAGCGGGCGCGCACGCGGCCGGGGTGACGGTTGGGGTACACTCCGCGCCCGGTTGGGAAGAGGTGTTGAAAAGTGGCGGAGTACATCGTGGCGATCACGGGCGGAATCGGCAGCGGCAAGTCGGCGGTGGGCGACCGCTTCGAGTCCCTGGGCATCCGCGTTGTAGACATGGACGTGGCGTCGCGGGTGGTGGTCGAGCCGGGGCGCCCGGCGCTTGCAGCGATTGCAGAACGGTTCGGGGAGGGGATGCTGAACGGCGACGGCACGCTGGACCGACGCGCGTTGCGTGAGCATATCTTCGCCAACAAGGACGAGCGGATGTGGCTGAACGCGCTCACGCATCCGCTGATCAACGCCTGGGTCGCCGATGAACTGACCGCCGCGACGTCACCCTATGCAATTGTCATCAACCCGCTGCTCGTGCGGAAGGACGCCTACGTCAACCGCATCCTCGTGGTGGACGTGCCGGTCGAGACGCAGATCGAGCGTACGATGGCGCGGGACGATGTCGATAGCAAACAGGCGGAGAGCATCGTTGCCTCGCAGATTGGTCGCGAAAAACGCCTTGATCTTGCTGACGATGTGATCGAGAACACGGGCGATCTGGATGCGCTGCTGGCGCCGGTGCAGGGGCTGCACGAACAGTACGTCGAGGCAGCCCGTACGTGAGCGAACTCCAGGCTGAGGCTTGACCAAGACACACGGCAAGGATAGTCGTTCTCGGCAGAATATCGGGAATCCATGCCGGGCAGTCCGTCGCAACGAGCCGTTGCGGCGATCTGCGTCAACCCGGCAACGTCCTTGCGGTGGAGCGGTGCAGGCTGACGCTCAGTCGTCCACCGGGACGAATTTCATCGAAATCGAGTTGACGCAGTGCCGCGTGTTCTTCTCGGTGAGGCGTTCGCCTTCGAAGACATGTCCCAGGTGGCCGCCGCAGTTGCTGCAGAGAATCTCCACACGGAACCCGTCGGCATCGCGCTCGCGCGTGATGGCGCCCGGGATCTCATCGTCGAAGGCAGGCCAGCCACAATGGGCCTGGAACTTGTCCTCCGAACGGTAAAGCGGCGCGTCGCACTGTTTGCACACGTAGTGGCCGGCCTCGAAGAAGTCGTCGTACTCGCCGGTGAACGGCCGCTCGGTCGCTTTCTCCAGGATCACCTGGCGTTCGATGGGGTTGAGTTCGTTCAGTTTGACGGTCACGGGCGCTGCTCCTGCGCTGCTTCCACGATTGGTGGGCTCATTATAAGCACGCCGCGCGGCCGGGCTGCCCGGGTCGGCTTCCGGGGGTTCGTCAATGCGCTTTCGTGAGAGCTTCGGCGTCGAAGCCGAGCGTTTCGAGGTGGCGCTCGATGTTGTGGCGGCGTACGGCGCCGGCCTTGTCCAGTGCGGTGAGCATTGCCGCCGCGCGGACCCGAGCACAGAAGTACGCGAACCCCTCGAGGTCGTCGGTGGGATGTGCAAGAGCCCCGACGGCTTCG
>PBVL01000219.1 GCA_002728675.1 Gammaproteobacteria bacterium | reverse complement strand
GAGGATTTTCTCCTTCCCACGGGCGCGCAGCATGTCGATGAAGAACCGGCCTTCACTTTCGGCGCGCGCGGTCCAATCGATCAGTTCGTCCCACTTTTCGACGAACGACTGAACGTATTCCTCGTTGTAGTGGTCAGTGTCGCGCATCGCTGTTGGGTCGTCACCAAAGTCCTGATCGGCGCGTGCGGATGAACTCATCCGGTCCTCTTTGTTTTGTCTACTATGGAAATTCAGTATAACAGAGGCGATACCTCAGCGCGGGTATGGCGAAATTCTTCCAGAAAACTTCCTGTTGGCGCAGTTCTGGTCTCAGAAAAGTTATTCGATAACGAAGCAATTGCGGTGGCCGTCTGAAAGCAATTGTGGTGGCCATCCGCGGTGAAGGCGTGGTGGGCAGATGACGGTTCGTCGGGACGCCTGAGTGTTTGCCCGACGGGGTCATCGCGCCACACGTCAGAGTGAGACCGGCCCGGAAGGAAGACGCGCTGGCCTTCTGACGGTTCCGGGTTACGCGGGTTTCAAGGTGGGGGTAGCGAGGCGCAGACCCGGCTGCTCTGGCCGATGAACTCTGAGCAAGGCACCGTGGGGTCTCAGGCGGACGCGACGTCAGCCGCTCTGCAGTTCGACAAAACGCCGGTACGCGCCGCCCTCGCGGCGCATCAGTTCGTCGTGGGTGCCGGTCTCGAGGACGCGGCCTTCATCCAGAAAGACGATTCGATCGGCCGTGCGGATCGTACTGAGCCGGTGAGCGATAACGATCAGCAGGCGGGCTTCGCGCTCGGTCTGCAAGGTGTCGACGAGCGCCTGCTCGGTTTCCGGGTCGAGGGCCGCCGTGGGTTCATCTAGGATCAGGACGGCGGCGTCGTCAACAAGACCGCGGGCGATCGCGAGGCGCTGTTTCTGCCCGACACTCAGGGTGCTGCCGGCACGACCGAGGCGCGTCGCATAACCATCACTCAGGGCGTCGATGAACTCGGCGGCGCCGGCCGTTTCTGCCGCACGTCGAACCGCGGCGGCATCGGCGCCGGGATGACCCATCGCAATGTTGCCGGTGACGCTGTCATCGAAGATGACCGGTTCCTGAAACACGAATGAGACTTGCTGGCGCACGTAAGCTGCGTCGAGTTCGCCAATGTCGTGGCCGTCGAACAGTACGCGACCTTCGTCTGGCCGGACAAAACCTGCGATGTTGTAGGCAAACGTTGATTTGCCCGCGCCGGTGCTGCCAACGAGGGCGATCATCTCGCCGCGCCTTGCCTCGAGCGAGACGTCTGTGATCGCGGTGGTGCCGTCTTCATACCGGAACGTGACATGCTCCAGACCAATCCGCGAAAGTGGCTCGCTGGGGACGATCGTTCCGTGAGATTCCGCGTCGACCCGCGCATCGAGGATCTGATACACCCGACGCATTCCGGCGACGTTGTTTTGCAGGTTGAACCAGATGGCGCCGAGTCCGGCCGCGCCGCCGGCGATCTGGAAAAAGTACGTGTAGAGAACGCCGTAGTCGCCGGGAGACATACGGTTGTCGACGAGCGCTTCAACCACGGCGATGAACACGAAATAGACGAGACCAATGACAACCGAGTAGCGCAGTGCGTTGAACAGAATTGTCATGACGGTGTAGCTGCGGAATCGCTTGAAGGACTGCTCGCTGTCTTCCTCGAAGCGCGCCTTCTGCTGCTCGTTGGCGCCAAGGCTCTGCACCGCCACGATGTTGCTCATCCCCTCCTCGATTGTCGAGGTGGCGTCTGCGCCCGCCTCACGACTGGCGAGGGAACGCCGTCGGGTGATGCCGGTCATCACGAGGGTGCTGAGGAGCATCAGCGGCGCCGCGAGCCAGGCAATCATGATGAGCTCAGGCACGTCCGCGAAGCTGTACTGCATCGTCCAGATCGCGATACCGATCGAGAACAGGCTGACGACCGGCAACACGAGTACGTCGTAACAGACACGTGTGATGGAAGGCGTGTCGTACATGACGCGATAGACGGCGTCCCCAATGCTGGCGTCTGCGAACCGGGTCATTGGCAGCGCGACGAGCCGCGCATAGAGCATCGATCGCAGTCGGTGGTTCATCCGGTGGGTCACCCGGAGCTGATACCAGTACTCGAACAAACCGAGCATGCCTCCGACGCTGCTGCCCGAGACGTTTGCCTGGTTTTCGCTCTGGGTCGCGGTATCGAACCCCTCGGCAAGCTGGTCACTCGCGCTGTCGCGTCCGGCGCCGCTGGTGCCGCCGATGATCGCGATCCCGATCAGGCTGACGGTCGCGATGGTGGCCAGCATCTCGTACGGCGAGAGACCCTCGAGTGCGTCAATGAATGGCGACACGTAGGGCGGATACGGGGTCGGACTGTCGGCGATCGGCACGCCCATCACGACGGTGTCGATGAGGACCTTCACCGGCCAGGGCAGAAAGAGCACCAGATACAGTGCGACGAACGAGAGCAGCACCTTGACCGCTACCTGACGGCGGTACGGCCAGACGAAGATGAGCGAGCGGCGGAGCAGGGACAGCGTCTCGCGTGTAGTGATTCCCTCAGCCAATCTCAGCCTCCACGAACGCGCGGTAGGCGTCGGATGACTCGAGGAGGTCGTCGTGGCTCCCTGCCGCTGCAATCCCTCCGTTACGCACGTAGAGCACCCGGTGAGCCTGTCTGACCGTCGACAGGCGGTGTGTGATCAGGAAGACGCAGCGGCCCGCAGCCCACGCCTTAACGCGCGCAAGGACTTCGAGCTCGGTTTCTGCGTCGAGCGCGGCAGTTGGTTCGTCCAGGATCAGGATTAGCGTGTTGCGGACGATCGCCCGCGCGAGCACAAGACGCTGCCGCTGCCCGCTCGACAGCTTGGTGGCGCGTTCCCCGAGCGCCGTGTCATAACCCTGCGGGAGACGCTCGATGAACTCATCCGCGCAGGCGACTCGCGCGGCGTCCGCGACATCCTCATCACTCGCGTCAGGTGCGGCGTAGCGGATGTTCTCGCGCACGGTTTCGGAGAAGAGGATGTTCTCCTGGGTTGCGATGGAGATGCCGTGTCGAAGCGAATCGACGGTCACGTCCCGGATGTCGACACCGTCGATCGTGACCCTGCCGGAGTCGGGATCGGCAAGACGGAGCAGCAGGGACATCATGGTGGACTTGCCCGTGCCGGTGGGCCCGACGATTGCGGTCACGGACCCTGCATTGGCCGTAAAGCTGATGCCCGACAAGACGGGTTTGCCCGGGATGTAGCCGAACCGGACGCCCTCGAACCGGACCTCCTGTTCGAACGGCGCAAGGGGCGTCGCGGTTTCGCGATCGACGATGTCCGGTTCGAGGTCCAGAATCTCGAAGACTCTGCCGAGCCCGATGGCCATGTCCTGGGCGCGGCCCCAGATGCTGATGAGTGCCCCGAGTGAGCCGGCTGCGTCACCGGTACGCGCGCTGGCTGCCGAATAGGTCCCAAAGTTCCAGACGGCGAACCCGAACGCGAGCAGCAGGTCCCGGGCGAACACGTCCGCGCCTTGGTGCGACATCGCCGCCATGTAGGCCTGAAGGGCTACAACCGTTGCGCCGATGAGCGCGAATGCGATGATGCCGAGCAGGTTGAGTGAGAACCGGGAGCGAAAGGCCGCGCCGAGTGCCGCGAGCGACAGCGAGTCGAACTGCATCGAGCGATGGCGCTCGTTTGCGGTCGCCTTGATGACTCGGATGCCCTGGACGCTTTCCTGGATCCAGGAGGTCAGTGCGGAGTTTCGTTCACGGGCCGCGCGAAACTCTGCGCGCAGCTTCGGCGAGAAGTAACGCCCGAGCCAGATGATGGGTACCGCTGCGAACAGCAGCGTCAGTGCAAGCAGTGGGCTGAACATGAACACGAACGCGACGCCAACGAGATAGCGCCCGATCGCCATGAGCGGCTCGACCAACACGAAGCGAATGATCGCGGTCACCATCGCGCTGTCCTGGTACAGGCGATAGATGGCATCGCCCGTCTGGGCGCTGGCGTGATAGGCGAGGGACTGTGCCTGCAGCCGGTCGATCAACACGACCCGCATCCGCTGATTGATCTGCTGGAAGATCCACACGCTGTAGTAGTAGAGAAGCGCGGCACCGACGACGCCAATCGCCGTAAACACCACCGCGGTCCACAACGTTGGCCAGGTGAGCGCGAGCCGCGCCTCGTCCGACAACGTCTCAACGTCGACATAGATCGCCGGGTCCAGTCCGTACGCGGCCACCAGAGCCGAGCCAAGCGGCTTGGCTGCCATGATCCCGGTCGTTGCGAACGCGATGAGAATTGTCGTCGCGAGAATACCCAGCAGCCCGAGGACCGCCGAACACCCGATGAACCCGAGGATGTGCCTCAGCGAAGGACGGATGAACGGCCACGTACGCAGGAAGATCTGCAGGACGCGGCGGAAGTCCAGGTTGTCGCGGGGTGCGCTCCCGGCCGCAGACTCGCTGAGATGCAGGGCATCGGTCACTGGGCGGCTATCGACCTTTGTGGTTGTTGTGTCTTCGGGGTGAGTATGACACCTCGGCGCATGCCGGAACGGTCAGCCCTGGCGCTGGCGCTCAACCGGGGTTGGCACGCGCGGAGCCCCGTTTCCGCCGTCTTTCTTGCTGGACGGATGGAAGTCCTGAGTACCCATCCATCGGGTCGAAGTTCGGCAAATCGTCGTAGACTGCGCCGCTTCGGAGCCGACGCGCCATCCACTGCTACACGAGGATTCACAATGACAGACGATCTGTTGCCCCTGCGGGGATCTCCGGGATCCCCGTACACGAGAAAGATGTTGGGCCTGGTTCGCTACAGGAGGATTCCCTATCGGTTCATCCAGGTCGAAAGCGACGATCTGCCGAAGCCCAAGGTGCGCCTGGTGCCGGTCGTGTACTTCGAGGGGAACGATGGCCAACTGGTCGCGGAGGTCGACAGCACGCCGATCATCAGGCGTCTGGAAGACGAATACCCGGGACGCTCGGTCATTCCCGCGGACCCCGCGATTGCCTTCGTCAACTACCTGCTCGAAGACTACGGTGACGAGTGGCTGACCAAGGCGATGTTTCACTATCGCTGGTACTACGATGCGGACATCGAGATGGCGGGTTCGGTTCTGCCGCACTACGCCGACGTCACTCAAAGTGACGAGCGGATGCAGGCGGCGAAGCGGGCCTTCTCCGAGCGACAGATCTCGCGGCTGTACGTCGTGGGCTCCAACGACACGACGGCGTCCGTGATCGAGGCAAGCTACGTCCGGTTCATGGAAACCCTGAACGCGCATTTGAAGGCATTCCCCTTCCTGATGGGGGCAAGACCCGGCTCTGCGGATTTTGCGTGTTTTGGCCAGCTGACCCAGCTCACCCAGTTCGATCCGACTCCCGCGGCCATCGCTGTGGCGCGGTTCCCGAGAATCCATGCCTGGGTCAGCAAGATGGAAGACCACGGCGGGCTCGAACCGTCAGAGGAAGGTTGGGTGACCTTCGAGGACTTCCCAGCAACGCTTACCGCGCTGCTGGAAGAGGTTGGCCGCACGTATGTCCCGGTCATACTGGCGAATGCCCGGGCGATCGAAGAGGGCCTCCCTGAAGTGGAGACAGAAGTCGACGGCAGGACCTGGACGCAGGAGCCATTCCCCTACCAGGCGAAGTGTCTTCAGTGGATTCGGGTGGAGTACGTCAAGCTGGACGAGCAGGACCGCGAACGGGTTGACGCGCTTCTTGCGGGGACGGGCTGTGAGCGTCTGGTTGCGAAGCCGGGGGCTGTCTGACCGGGATCGGAACTTGCCGGGCTCTTCAGCATCAATGGGGGACACCGGCGTTCATGAAACTGATTCTTAGGAATCTGTTTCGCAGAGCCTGAACCGCGAATCGGTGGTCGGCCTCGCCAGCCGGCAGGCAAACGCCTACGTGGCCCTGGGGTTCATGCACTTCATGAGCGACGGCCCGTTGCGAAGGATGATTGCGGACGCCGCGTTCGACACCCGCGAGGACGCTGACTGAACAATGGTCTGCGTCGTTCCGGAGCCCAGCCGGATTTCACACGTGGCCCCGACACTGTCCATGAAGAGGTCGGGCAGCCGGGTATCGAACTGTCGTCCTGCCTACTCGTCCTGGCGTTCATGATGGCAGCGCGCGGTGTCGCGGCCATGGTCAGGATGGGCACCTCGCTGCCACCCGGGATGGCAGCGCGATGAGCGTGTGGCCCTGGACGACATCGGCTACGTGCGGCAGGACCGTGACGAGATGGAGGTGCTGTTCACGCTCCTGGCGCACCGCTAAGAGCGTCGCAGCGTGATGATCACCGGCAACCTCGTGTTCTCGAAGTGGGACCAGATCTTCAAGGATCCGATGACCACTGCTGCGGCGGTCGACCGAGTCGTGCACCAAGCCGTGATCATCGAACTCAACATCGCAAGCTATCGAGCCGAGATCGCGAAAAGGCGACCAACCAGAGGAGGCAGAGAGAGAGAAGAAGTGAGGCGAAACACCCAAGCCGCGAACGAAAGCAATAATCGTCGCTGGCGAAAGTTTGGTTGACGCTTACCAAGCGCCCGTTGGGCGCACGAGTCAGCCGCCCTGACACACTGGCTCTGTTACGCTGCGCTTTGACAGAAAAGTCCTGTTGAAGTGACTATCCCGCTGTTGAAACGACTATTCTCCCGAAGGCAACTTCTACATGAACACCGACAACGTGTGGCCCCATGTTGATCACGATCGTCCGCTCGACGGCCTTGGGTTCGTCAGAGAGCGGTTCGAGAACCTCATGGATCTGCAGCTCGACAAAGCCGATGCGTTCATCGGGCGGGGCGACGGTCCACGATCCAGTTCGATTCTGAAGGGTTCGATGTTCTCGCGGGACGGGCGATGAGCGGCCTCACCGACGAAGACCGATTCCGATTCGACCTTCAGGGTTTCCTCGTGATCCCGTCCGTGCTGAGCGCGGAGCAATGTCAGTCATACTCGGATCTCGCAGACGAGGCGTGGCCGGAACAGCCTGACGACGGACCTTTTCGCCGCACGGAATTCGTGACGGCGTGGGGCCAGCCCTTCGTCGATCTGATGGACCACGACGCGGTGCTCCCGTGTCTCGTCGAACTGCTTGGCCAACGCCCGAGAGTGGATCATGACTATTGTATTTTCATGAAGAACGGGGCGGGCAGCAGCTATCTCCATGGCGGCCCGTTCAAGTTTCCGGACCACTGGTATCAATACCGCGACGGCAAGATGCGCAACGGCCTGACCGTCGCAACCTGGAACCTGACGGATGCGCCCGCGGGTGCGGGAGGTTTTGCCTGCGTGCCCGGCAGTCACAAATCCAACTACGCGAAGTTTCTGCCGGACGACGTCCGCAGCTTCGAGCGCGCGGCGGATTATGTGTACCAGCCGCCGATGCGCGCCGGCGATGTACTGATCTTCACCGAAGCGCTGCTGCACGGCACCGTGGACTGGACCATGCCTCATGACCGCAGGACGCTGCTGTACAAATACAGCCCGGCGAACTCCACCTGGCACCCTACACCTTACGACCCAGGGGAGTTTCCCTCCGCGAGCGAGCGGCAGAAGCGGCTGATGGTGGCGCCTTCTGCCTACGCCAACGAACCGGTCGTGCAGGACGGGCAACCGAGGTCTGACGAGGTCTTGTCGAACGATCGCAGAGTCCCGTAATTACCTTCTTGGAGCAGGAACCTGGCAGTCACCACAACTCATTGATTTGATTGGTGGGTATGGCTGGATTCGAACCAGCGACCCCCGCCATGTGAAGACGGTGCTCTAACCAACTGAGCTACACACCCTGGACGGCGAACCTTACTTGATCAGGCTGCGGGCGTCAGCCCCCTGACAGCCCGGATCAGCGCTTCGCGTTGTTGAAGGTCTGCAGCAGCTTCGTGTAATCAGCGCCGGTGGGGCTGTTCAGGAAGTCCTCGCGCCCCATCAGTTGCGCCATGACCGGGCCGTGAGCTTCGATCAGCGCGTCGGCGTGGGCACTGTAGTCCTCCACCGGGCGCATCATCAGGCGCGTGTAGGTGATGTGGCAGACGACTCGTTCACCCTCGGTTTCACGCGGGTAGTTGGAGTGCCAGATGTTGCCGTCCCACATGGCGACCGAGCCGGGCGGGCACTCGATCGGGATGGCGCCCGCCTTGTGGTCGATTTCGAGTTGGGACGGATGGCGGCGCAGGTTGTTGGACCCGGGAATCACCAGCGTGCAGCCGTTCGCCTCGGTGTATTCGTCACACGCCCAACAGCCGGTCAGAAGCATGTTGTGGGCAGGGAAGGGTGCAGGCAGCCAGTTGTTGTCGGCGTGCAGGCCAATGCTGGGTGCCCCTTTCGGGCGTACGCTGGCTGCGACCTGGCTGATCAGGAAGCCGCGCCCAACCGAATACTCAGCCATGGCGAGCAGTTTCGGCATGGTGATCGCTTCGGCATAGATCGGGTCTTTTGCGAGCAGCATGTTGCCGCCCTTGCTCTCCATGATCTTTGCGCGGAAGCGCTCGTTGAAGTCCGCG
>PBVL01000218.1 GCA_002728675.1 Gammaproteobacteria bacterium | reverse complement strand
CGTTTTGGCCGCGGTACTTCCCCGGCACGGCCTGGCCCCGCGACCCCCTTGTCGGCATTCGCAGGGTGCTGGAGCGCCTCGGCGGGGATCAGGTGACCGGCGGCTATCTGCAGAGCGTCGAGGGTCAGGTCGCCGAACTGCGCGAGTTCGTGGAATCCCGCGACCTTGTGGAACTCGATCCCACGCGTCCGCTCGTTCTGCGCAAGGCGCCAGGCGACGACGTCATGGCGGCATCTGTCCAGGCGCTGGGCCCGTACGACCCGGGTGGCACGACCTACTACAACATTGCGATGCCGGCCGGCGGAGACCTTGCGCGTGAATACAACCGCCGGACGTTGCAGATTCTGAACATGCACGAAGCGATGCCTGGCCACTACGTTCAACTGACGCACGCAAACCGTGCGAGCGTGGTCGGCAGCATCTTTCGCAACTCGGCGCCGACCGAGGGCTGGGGCCTCTATGCCGAACGGCTGATGCTGGAGCAGGGATTCGGCGACCACGAGCCGGAGCTGTGGCTGCTCTACTACAAGTGGTTCCTGCGGTCTGTCACCAATTCCATCCTCGACCGGGAGGTGCACGTGCACGGGATCGAACGGGAGGCGGCAATCCGAATGCTGCAGCACACCGCGTTCCAGGAGCGTGCCGAGGCTGAGAACAAGTGGCGTCGCGCGATGGTCTCCCAGGTCCAGCTGTCGACGTACTTCTCCGGGTTCAGCGAAATCTACAGCCTTCGCGAAGAACTCTGTACCGTGCAACCCGACTTCGATCTGAAGCGCTTTCACAGTCGTTTCCTTGGCTATGGCAGCATCCCCGCACGGTTCATCCGGGAGCGGATGCTGAGCCCCTGAGGCGCCGACGCGGGAGAGCGTCCGGCGCCTTCGCGGCTCGATGCGCGGTTGCCGGGGACTCCGGGAAGTGCTCCTGGAGCGATGGGTGTGCAGCGTCGTTGGCGCTGGCCTCGAGCGTGGCGTTCGCGCATTCACTGGTGCAGTGCGAGCGCCGTATGGGAAGGCTGCTTGCGGGCTCAGGAAGGGCCGGGCAGCCTCCACGTGACGTACATGCCAGTCCGGGCGATCGCGGCCAGCAGCAGGCTCTTGAGGTGCCCGACGGGCCGCCGCAGTCGGCGGGTCTGTGAACGACGCACGCCCGAGATCATCCAGAGTTTCGTGAAGAAGTAGAAGAGGGTCGACTTCTGAAAACGCGTGGCGTGATCGGCGTCAGAACCGTCCTGCCACGACGAGCGCGCGATGATGTCGCTCCGTACCTCATCGAAATAGGGGGTGCCCTTGATCGGGTATGTCACGGTCGTCAGCAGATCGTCGGGCGCGGATTCGGCGAGATGCTGATGAGTGGCATTCAGATCTTCCCAGGTCTCGCCCGCGTAGCCGAACATGATGAAGGTGCCGACGCGGATTCCTTTGGCCTGCAGCAGCGCGATCATGCGGCGCATCCGCCCGGCATCGGTCCGACGGTCCATGGCGTCCAGGATTTTCTGCGAACCCGACTCGGCCCCGACCCAGAGTCGGTAGCACCCCATGGCTGCAAGAGTCTCGATGGTTCCCTCATCAAGACGGTCTTCGCGGGTGATTGTCTCGAACGGCAGGTGCAGTCCACGTTCCTCGAGCGCCCGGGCGTAGCGTTTCAGCCATTTCGGGTTGATCGAAAAGACGTCGTCCGCGTACCAGAGTTGCTCCGGGTCGTAGGTGTCGCGGATGAAGCGGACCTCCTCGGCAACGTCCTCGGGCGAACGTGTGCGATAGCTGTACCCGTACACGGAATGTGAACACCAGCGGCACGTATAGGGGCAGCCCCGGGCGGTGATCAAAGACACTGAGCTTGCGCCGTGATGCGCCTTCCAGTGGTCCATGTACACGCGGAGGTCGATTGCGTCACGGGCGGGGAAGGGCAGGGAGTCGAGGTCCGCCACCTTCTCACGGTCCGGTGTCTCGATCTGACCGGACGGCCCGGCGTAGATCAGACCGTCGATTGCGCCGAAGTTACAGTCGCTGAACGACCAGTCGGCCTGCGTGCCACGCGTGCGCGCAATCACTTCGAGGACCGCGTCGAGTGTCTGCTCACCTTCTCCCTTCACGATCAGCGCCGCACCGGCGCCGAGGTACTCATCGGGATAGTTCACGGGCTCGGGCCCACCCACCACAATCAGAGCACCGGCGTCGCGGGCGACCGGAATCATCCTCAGTACGTTGCGGCGGGTCAGCATGTTGACGTAGAAGCCGACCACGTGTGGCTTGGTGTCTGCGACGTGTCTCACGAACTCCGGGAAGCTCTGGAACGTCGAATCGAACACATCAACCCGTTTGCCGCGCTCGCGCAGGAACGCCGTCAGATACAGGAGGCCGAGCGGAGGGTAGGGTTTGTTGACCTTGAGTTCCGCCTCGTCCTCCCGCATGAAATAGCCGTGCGTGAGCAAGATGTCGCTGGTCGCTGCGCGGTTCGGCGACCCCCCGGTCGTGGATGGGTTGGTGCCCGCCCGGAGCGCGGGCTGAAATTCCGCTTCAGTCATCGGGATCAGTCCGGCTGTACGGACGGCGTGGACGACTGCAGGCGGTCGAGGCTCGGGGCGATGCGCACGCCCGTGTCCCGGCCGGCAAACTGCAGCAGTCCAAGGAGCGCGCCGTTGACGGCTGCCAGCAGACCGTAGGCACACATTCGCGCCAGAACCCCCGCGGAGCGTTGGTCGCCGGCGCGCAGCCGCGCATACGCAAGCCGTTGATGTGCGTATGCGTAGAGCCGTCGGTAGAAGACAGTAGGGAACCGACCTTCGTACATCATCGCGAGGTCGTTCGAGTCGACCCAGTTGCGCTTGTCGCGAAGCTGCGCTGCAACCTGTTCGTGGAAGCCCGTCCCCGGAAGCGGATAGGATACCGAAATGCCGATTTCGTCCGGAAGGTTCGTGAGGATGAGCCGGAGGGTTTCGCCAATTTCGGTCCAACCTTCCCCCGGATAGCCGAACTGAATGAAGTAGCCGACCCTGATCCCCGATTGCCGCAGTTGCCGGCTCGCGCTGTCGATCTGTTCGAGCGTGGTGCCCTTCTCCATGGCGTCCAGCACTTTCTGGCTACCTGATTCCGCACCGATCCAGACCGTTTCGCACCCGGCGCGCGCCAGCGCATCGACTTCACCGGGTCGCAGCAGGAGGTCGGCTCGTGAGAGGCACTTGAATCGAATCGCAAGATTCCGGGCTTCGAGGCAGTCCGCGAAGCGCGCCGTCCACCGCGGTTTCAGGCCGAAGATGTCGTCTGCGAACCACACGTGATCCAGTTCGACGTACTGGCCGAGCAGGGCAAGTTCGTCCGCAACGTGTTCAGGCGAGCGTGCGTTGTAGCGCTGGCCCCAGATTGGCTTCGCACACCAGTTGCAATGGTACGGACACCCCCGGGTCGTCGCGAGGTTGACCGAATAGTAGCCGTGCCGCTGCAGCCAGATGTCACGGTAGCGCGCGAGGTCCACGAGGTCCCAGGCGGGGAAGGGCAGTTCGTCGAGCCTGGTCAGCACCGGGCGCCTGTTGTCGGAAACCGGTACCTTGGGGACCGGCGTCCTGGAGACGCGCCCCTCTGGGTTGTTGCGCGCGTCGCCGGCCGGGCGCCTTGCAATCCTGTCGGTTGTAATCCTGTTTGTCGCAGCGCCTTCAGTCGCAATGGTGCGTGCGCCCGCGTTCGATGACACCAGACCCTTGATGTCTGCGGTGAATGAGCCTGCGTGCAGCGCATGCAGAAGGTCCATGAGGGTTGCTTCACCTTCCCCGAGCAGCACATGGTCGGCGCCCATGTCGAAGTAGAGTTCAGGGTGATCGGATGCGTCTGAACTGCAGACCAGTCCGAGTGCGCCCGCCTGTCGGGCGGCCTGCAGCATCTGACGTGCGGCCTCCCGCATGTTCAGAAGACACATCTTCGTCAGGTAGTTGAAGTTGTCTTCGTACAGCAGCACGACATCGGGTTGCTCTGCTGCCAGGCGAGCCTCGAACTCGGGCACCCCGTCACTCAACATCGAGTCATGAAACGCGACGTTGCAACCGGCGTCCCTGCAAACCGCCGCCGCGAGCAGCGAGCCCAGCGGCGGGTATGGTTTCATCTCCTCCCACAGCTTCGGATCAAACCGCAGGTGATAGGCCTGTGCGATCAGGAGTTTCATGGCAGGGGCGGCAAACCCACCTGGGCGAGACGGGAGTTCAGAGCACCCTCGATCGCCTCGCCCATATCGACGTACAGCCCCTGCGCCTCGGGGGTGAACGGTGTGTAGCGATGAAATCGGTGGTCGGGGTCGCGATGCTGGCGAACTCGTCGGTCATACCAGATCCGTTCGAGCTGCTGGCCCGCGGCGCTGTCGAAAACCGCTTCGAGGAGATCACGGGACCCGGGCGCGAGCGGACTCGCTACGAGGTCTGCCGGCGCTTCGAATGGTTCGCAATTCGGCAAATAGGTGTGCACCCAGGGATTGCGGTCGAAAATCTCGAGGTACGTGTCGTAGCCGAAGAGAGGTACCATCATTGCCATTTCCTGGGCCGTGTACAGCCGATGGTTCTCGAACTCGAGGGCTGCTTTGCTGCGCATGACATTTGGGCAGAAGTGTCTTGGCCCAAGGTGCTGGTCGATGAACCGAAGGGTGCTCGTCACTGCATTGACGCGCCACAGCCGTCCGGCGTCGGTCACGATGATGACATCGAGGTCCGCGTCCGGGTCCGGGTTTTCGGCCGCCAGTGACCCGGTCAGGGCAATCATCTGCACAAACGGGAGACTGGCGATGCGTGCTGCTGTCCGCACCGCCTTCGCCCGGAGGGTCCGTGAGATCTCGCGCCGTTCGCGGCGCAACGCGAAGAACGCCTCGCGGCCCTTCAGGGCGTAATACTGCCCGTCGGTAACCAGTATCTCCGGGACCAGACGCCCTCCGGCCAACGCTGCATGAACATTTGCCTCACTGCTCTGCAAATGGGGCAGGTAGCGGGTGATCTCAGCGGCATCAGGCGCAAACTGAAACATGTCACGGTACGCGACCGCGGCGACGATCCGCTGCTCCAGCGTGGGCAGGTCACTCGCGTCCCCGGCTGCGCCCGCGGGCAAGTCATCAGCGAATGCCGCGACACGTTCGAACGTCACGAGCGGCACCCGCTCGCGCAGATTGTGCTGTGCTCGTCCGGGGAAGGACCGCCACGTGACGGCTGCGCATTCGCGTGCCGAAGCTGATCGACTGGCGAGCGGTGCATCATGTCCTCCTGTGGCGATACCGTCTGGTGCAAGCTCTAGATGTGATCTGTCAGTAGGTTGTTCATCCGGGCCTCAAGCCCGAAGCTAATGAGTGTTCAAAGTCCATTGGCTACGGAGAGACCCAGAT
>PBVL01000217.1 GCA_002728675.1 Gammaproteobacteria bacterium | reverse complement strand
GCTCAGCGGAAGTCCGGGACCGAACTTGCGGAGCGGGTGCTCGACGCGGTGGGTGGGGTCGACGTCCTCGTCAACAACGCCGGTATCCCGATGCGCAAGACGCCGGACCAGCTGACCGAAGAGGACTTCGACCTGGTCTTCTCGATCAACGTCCGTTCGCTGCTGATGCTGACCCTCGGGCTCGGGCCGTCGATGATCGAGCGGGGTGGCGGGTCGGTCATCAACATCTCTTCGATCGCGAGCCTGCGCGGACCGCTCGGGCGCGTCGCGTATGCGGGGACCAAAGGTGCAGTGGACGGCATGACCCGCGCGCTCGCCGCGGACTGGGGGCCGTCCGGCATCCGGGTGAATGCGATTTGCCCCGGCCTCATCGCAACCGCCATCTGGGAAGACAACCGCAACAACATCCCCGGTCTGATCGAACAACTCGAAGAGCAGATCGCGCTCAAGCGCTGGGGTGATGGCGACGATATTGCGGACGTCGTGCTGTTCTTCGCAAGCGACGCGTCCCGCTACATGACCGGCGAGGTGGTTGCCGTGGACGGTGGGATGGCCAGGGTTGGATCGGCGCCGCGGCCGAAGGGCTGAGGCCAGGCGGCAGGGTCGGGTAAGACGGGGAATCCGATGGCAAGAATCGAGCGGGATGGCGTGGGTATCCACTACGAACGCCACGCAGGACGCCGCGGCCACACGGTGTTGCTGAGTCACGGCTACAGCGCGACGAGCGGGATGTGGCAAGGACAGATCGAAGCCCTTACGGCGTGGGGTGATCTCATCGTCTGGGACATGCGGGGCCACGGGCAAAGCGACAGCCCGGACGACCCGGCGCTGTATTCAGAGGCGCACACGGTAGGTGACATGCGGGCGATTCTCGATGCCTGCGGGGTCGAACGCGCGGTGATCGGGGGGCTGTCCCTCGGCGGCTACATGACGCTAGCGTTCCATCTCGATGCGCCTGACCGTTGCGAAGCGCTGATGCTGTTCGACACCGGGCCCGGGTACAAGAAGGATACGGGCCGGGATGGCTGGAACCAGACCGCGGCACAGCGTGCCGCCTCGCTCGAACAGGACGGTCTGGCGGCACTCGGCACTGGTGATGAAGTGCGGATCGCACAACATCGGTCCGCGCAAGGCCTCGCCCACGCCGCCCGCGGCATGCTGGCGCAGGTTGACGACCGTGTCATCCAGTCGCTGCCCTCGATCGCCCTGCAGACGCTCGTGCTGGTGGGCGAGAATGACACGCCGTTTCGGATTCCCTCCGATTACATGGAGGCGAAGATCCCCCGGGGGCAGCTCGCTGTCATTCCTGACGCCGGTCATGCCTCCAACATCGATCAGCCGGAGCGCTTCAATGAGGCGGTTGGCAGCTTTCTTGCCGGTCTGGAGCGCGGGGCGTGATTGCCGGTTACTGCTGGCCGAACAGTTCCGCAGGGGGCGAAGTCGTCTCGCTCTTCGCATCAACGGATGCCGAGGTGTTCTCCGTGGAGGTCATCCGCCAGGGTGCAGCCGATGAGCGCGTTTTTCGTGCGGACTTCCCCGGAACCGTTCAGGAACGCCCCGTGGGCGCAGAGCGTACGGGGTGTGGCTGGAGCCCGAGTGGCGAAATTCCGGTCGATCCGGACTGGCGATCAGGCTTCTACCTGGTCCGTATGAGCGCAGGCGACAGGGTTGCCGAGGCGTTTTTTGTCGTGAGAGCAGGGGATATTCGCGAGTCGGCGCTGCTCGTGGTCAGCACGTCGACCTGGGCGGCCTACAACGACTGGGGCGGACCCAGCTTCTATACGGGTGGTCACCACTCGAGTCAGCTGCGCCCGTTGCCGAAAGGTTTTCTCGCGAAACCCGATCCGGCAAGGCATCGCACGGCGCGGTTTCGTGACTCGCTTGCGGACATGCAGGAGATGTTCGACGGTGGCTACTCCCGTTGGTCCATGGCGGCCGGTTGGGCGAACTGGGAACTGCTGTTCGTGCGGTGGGCGGAGACCCGCGGTCTGCGCTTCGACTATGCGGTCAGTCAGGATCTGGAGCGCGAGGGATTCCTCGACGACTATCGCGCCTACATCTCGGTCGGTCACGACGAGTACTGGTCGGCGGGCATGCGCGACACGGTTGAGTCGTTTGTGCGTGGCGGCGGGAACGCCGCCTTCTTCTCCGGCAACACGGCGTTCTGGCAGGTTCGCTTCGAAGAGGCGGGCACGCAGGTCGTGGGCTACAAGCTCGCGCTCGAAGAGGACCCGGTGTTTGGCACGGACCGTGAATCGGAGACCTCGACCATGTGGTCTGACCCGGTTGTCGGCCGTCCGGAAAACCTGATGACCGGCGTCTCGTTCACACGCGGCGGCTACGCGCATATGCCCGGCTCGCCGCGTGGAACGGGCGGCTATTCGATTTGGCGACCGGAGCACTGGGCGTTCGAGGGGCTTGCACTCCACGCGGGTGACATTGTTGGTGCGGAACCGGTTGTTGTCGGCTACGAATGTGACGGCTGTGAGATGACGCTCAGCGAAGGCCGACCGGTGCCAACGGGCACCGACGGTACCCCGACAACGATGGAGATACTCGGCACGGCGCCGGCGCACCTCTGGGAAACGAACGAGGCGCCGCAGATTTCCGACATCTACGTCGGTGAACTGAACTGGGTGGCGGAACGCCTTGGCGGCGCGGACACGCCTCAAGTCCGCGCAAGTTTTGCGTACGGCGCCGCCGTCATGGGCAGTTTCGATTCCGGCGAGGGGCAGGTCTTTACGACGGGCTGCACCGACTGGGCGTACGGCCTGGGTGACGAGGCCGTCGACACGATCACCATGAACATTCTGCATCGTTTCGGCGTCGCTTCAGAAGCGTAGAACGGCAGGACAGGACAGAGATGAGCAACGAGAGCCACATTCGCACCCATAAGGGGATCGCGCCGACACTTGGTGAGCGCGTGTTTGTCCATCGTGCGGCGGTTGTGTGCGGCAACGTGATACTTGGCGATGACGCGTCCGTCTGGCCGTCAACGGTGCTTCGCGGAGATCTGCTGCCGATCACGATCGGAGCCAGGACCAGCGTGCAGGACGGCTCGGTCATCCACACGTCGCATGACGGCCCGTATACCCCCGGTGGGTCAGCAACCACCATCGGATCGGATGTGACGATCGGCCACAGCGCAACCCTGCACGGCTGCACCATTCACGACGAGGTACTTGTTGGCATTGGCGCCATCGTGCTCGATGGCGCGGTCGTCGAGTCACGGGTGATGATCGGCGCGGGATCGCTCGTGCCGCCCGGGAAAACGCTCGAAAGCGGTCTTCTGTACGTCGGCAGCCCCTGTCGGCCTGCGCGAGAACTGACGGAAAAGGAACTTGCGTACTTCACCTACACGGCGGGCTACTACGTCGGCCTGAAAGACGAGCATCGCGCCGAAGCGGGTTAGGTTCGCAATCCGGTCGACAGCCGCGCCCGGCGGTTACCGTCCGAGCGTGTAGAACTGATCGTTCGGTACCATCCCGGTGACGTGCGCCATTCTGTTCGAGAGCGCGAAAAGCCCGGTAATGCCGGCAATGTCCCAGATGTCCTCCGGCGACACAGCGTGCGCGGCAAGGGCATCGTAGTCCCCCTCTTCGAGCGCCTCCGGTGTGCGTGCCATCTTCACGGCGAAGTCCAGGATCGCCCGTTGGCGCGGCGTGACGGGGGCCGCACGATGGTTGATTGCTACCAGGTCCGCGAGCGTGCTGTCCTTTGCTCGAATCCTCAGGATCGCGCCGTGAGCGATGACGCAGTAGGTGCAGTCGTTGGCGGCGCTCGTGGCGACGACAATCATCTCCTTCTCCGCGGCGCTCAGCCCGCCTGCCCGCATCATCAGCGCGTCGTGGTACGCGAAGAACGCGCGAAACTCATCCGGGCGCCTGGCCAACACGAGAAAGACGTTCGGAACGAACCCCGATTTCTCCTGCACCGTTTCGATCTGGCTGCGGATGTCGTCGGGCAACTCGTCGAGCGTCGGTGTGTCGTAGCGGGTGGATGCTTTCATGGTCCGGACCGGCACGTGAGGGGCGCGCGAGTGTAGCACGCGTTCCGGACGCCTCTGCCCGCCGATGCGCACCCCGGGCGCGCGGCCGTCCGAAGCGCCCATCCAGGGCCAGGCAGTGGGCGTCAGCGCGGCTTGTCACCTTCGACCACGATCCGGTGCATCACGCGGCGCTCCTCGTAATCGAGGATCGCGTAGTGCATGACGGATCGGTTGTCCCACAGCACGAGGTCGTTGACGGACCACTGGTGGCGGTAGCTGAACTCCGGCCGCACGGCATGCGCAAACAGCTCGTAGAGGAGCAATTGGCTCTCCGATTCAGGCATGTCCACGATGTGTTTCGTGAAGTTGGCGTTGACGAACAGCGCCTTGCGCCCCGTTTCGTCGTGGGTTCTCACGACCGGATGAACCGAGTCGGGGACTGTTGGGCCAAAGACCTTGCCGGTATGGAACGCCTGCAGACCGTCGATCCAGGTCTTCATTTCGTCGCTCAGTGTCTCGTACGCGAGATGCTGATTCGCAAATGCGGTGTTGCCGCCGGATGAAGGCATCTGCCGAGCGTGCAGGCCGGTGAAGATCGGCGGCGTCGGGTGCCAGGTCATGTCGGAGTGCCAGCCGTCGAAACCCCGGTGCACGCCCGGGAAGAACCTGCCCTTGGTGTTCCTGCCGCGAATCCACTGCACGTAAGGGGTGTCTTCATGCTGAGTGGATGGATGGGTCAGCAGCTTACCCCAGAGGCGGCCAAAACGTTCGAGTTCCAGCGCCTCGAGATTCTGGTTGGGCAAGACGAGCAGATGGTGCTCATGCATCAGCGTGCGCAGTCGGCTGACGGTGTCGCCCGACATTTTCCGCGTCAGATCGATTCCTTCGACCCGCGCGCCCATCGCGACGCTGGCGGGCGTGACTGAGGTGTCTTTGAGTACGGCACTCATGCGGTCCGGGCCCCTGTCGTCAAATTCTCGTCGAAATCGTACCACCGCGCTTGCGCGGCGGCCTGGCTCGCTCGAATGTGGGTTCTGTGACCGATGCGCAGCGGGGTTGGTCGTTGTTCCGCAGCGTCGCTGTCAGCTGCGTGCCCGACAGATTCACGGGTGGTCAGATCGACAGGCCGGAGAGATCCGGATCGAGCATCGATCGCAACCGCTGCCGTGCGCGAGTGATGAGCGATTGCGCGGTACCGAGTTTCAGGCCCAGACGAGCGAAGAGTTCCCGGTAGCTCAGGCCGCCAAGATGATAGAGCGACAGAGGTTCCCGGTACTTCGCCGGCAAACGGCCAATGGCGCTGTGGATTCGGGACGCGGATTCGGCCCGGGCAGCGGCGATCTCGGGGGACTCGGCGTGCGGGCCGTCGGACGCGTCGATCTCCAGTGTGTCGGGGTCAGCGTCCGGCAGCGACGGTCTCGCTTTGCGCAGGCACATCATGCTGCTGGTGTAGATGATGGTGTTGAGCCACGCCCTGAACCGCTCGGGTTGCTCGAGTGTGGCAAGGTTGAGAAACGCCCGGAGCAGGGCCTCCTGAACGACGTCCTCCGCCTCGGCTGAATCTCCGAGGATGGCGCGGGCGCGGCCGCGCGCGGCGTCGTAGTGGCGCCCGGCAAGGGTGCTGAAGGCCGCAGCGTCGCCAGAACGACACACTGCGATCAGTTCCGCATCTGTCAGGGTTGATCGTCCCATCACATTCATCAGATGCGCCAGCAGTCAGTTTTGTTGCAGGTCAGCGTTTTGCAACCAGTCTGAAACCTACAGCCGGCCGAAACCGCTCGAGCCGATCCGTGCGGCGGGATGCACAACCTGATCGTCGTCCAGCACGTCGATGGGGTCGCGGAAATCGACCTCCCCGGCGATGCCGGAGAATTTCTGGTAGCCGACCAGGCGCTGGAGTTTGCGCGGCATCTCACGCACGACGTCCCGCGGGATCGAAATGAGCTGAGTCTCCTGGGGCGCCAGGTAGCTCACCACGTGACTCATGAAGAGCCCCAGACGCTCCCGGTCCGATGTCGTGTTGGCGCCGCCGGCGTGCCACATGGCTCCGGACCACATGACCATTGAACCGGCCTTCATCGTGACCTGAACCGTCTCGACTTCCTGGTCCACCTTCCTGTCGTGCCAGGTGTGGCTGTACGGCACGAGATGTGTGGCACCGTTTTCAAGATCGAAATCGTCGATTGCGACCAGGGCATTGCACAGGAACTTCGGGTGCGGGCGCGGGATGGGCCAGAGGCCGTCGTCCTGATGCAGGGGCTGTTTTGTCTCGCCCGGCAGAAGGTTGAAGAGTGTGGTGATGTTGATGCGCACCTGCTCGCCGATGTGGCCTTCGACGAGAGCGCGCAGGACCGGGTGGACGAACAGGAAATCGGCCGCGCGGGTTTTGGCCAGCAGGTTGTGGCCGCGAACGGTCTTGCCGTCGCCAGCATCGTTGATCGGCAGCGGCAGCAGCGGTACTTCGGTGTCGAACGCGTGGCGGATGCGGGCCAGTTCTTCAGCATTGATGAAGTCGGGAATCGTGATGTAGCCGATGTCATCGAGCTCCGCCAGCCAGGGGTTGATACGCGGGTCCAGTGCGTCGTTGTCCTGCCGGCGCTGCTCGGCGCGTTCTTCGCGAGTCGGCTTTTTCTTCTCGTCCACGGGGGCTCCGGTTGCCTGATAGTGTGTCGCAAAAGCGACACCGACAGTGTCTCACGGAGGCGGATGAGGCGCGATGCCCACTACCGCGCAGGCACAGCAAGGAGTGAGGCCATGCCTGACAATCTGATCGTGACGCGTGCGGAAGCCGAGGCGGCCAGCGTCTTCAAGCCGTCAAGCGGGTTTCATGATGTTCTGGTTGTGCCAGGCGAGCAGATGCAACTCGTCTGGGCCAGGCTCGAACCCGACTATCCGTATCCCATGCACTCGCATCCGCACGATCAGGTGAGCGTGCTCATCGAGGGACGCCTGAGGCTCACGGTGGGCGATGAGACGCGGGTCATCGAACCGGGCGACATGTGGCACGCGCCTGCCGGGGTCGAGCACGGCGGCGAGGTCCTGGACGGCAAGCCGGTGGTATTCGTGGACGTCTATTCCCCGGCAAGCGATCGGGTGAAGGAGCGCATTGTGGCCTTCAGCCGCGATTCCTAGCCTCACGACCCCTTGCCGGCTTGCGTCTGTTGTACGCCAGTGCCAGATCGGACTGCAGATGTGAGACGATTCGCAGCGGTATGAGGACGGCTCCGGGCACCGGTCAGGAGTAAGCGCCTGGAGCGCGCGTCCGTCAGAACTGAATCAGCGCAACACGAATCAGAACAATACGAACAAGAGGAGAGCCCCTTGGTCCAACTAGGCAATGAGTCGTACAGGTACGAAGTGTCCGGCGAGAATTTCGGCACGCTTCCCGAGGGTTGGTTCTATCGTGAAGCGTCCAGCGTTGACGTCGATTCGAACGACAACGTCTACGTCTTCAGCCGGGGGAATCACCCTGTCACCGTGTTCGATACCGACGGCAACCTGATTCGATCGTGGGGTGAGGACGGGGTCTTCACCAATCCGCACGCCATCACCATCGGCCCGGATGACAACGTGTGGTGTGTCGACAACGTGGATCATTCCATCCGGCAGTTCTCCCCGACTGGCGAACTCCTGATGACGCTCAATGAACGCAAGCAGCACGCGACACCGCTGAGTGGCGATCCGTTCCACGGCCCCACACGGGTCAAGATCGATCCGCGCACCGGTGAGATTCTGGTGTCGGACGGCTACGGCAACGCGCGGGTGCACCGGTTCACGCCGGACGGCAAAACGCTGATCCGCTCGTTCGGGACGCCGGGTACGGATCCTGGAACGTTCAATCTCGTCCACGACATGGCCCTCGACGACGACGGCAACATCTACATCGCGGACCGCGAGAACCGGCGTGTTCAGGTGTTTGACCCCGAGGGCGGTGTGCTGGCGGTCTGGTATGGATTCTCGCGCGCCGCTGCGATCTGTGTGGCGGACGGTCTGGCCTACGTCGGGGAGTACTACGCGGGGGGTGGTGAGTCGGGCTCCTACCGGAACGCGATGCACCTCGGGCCGAGAGTGTCCGTCGTCGACCTGCAGGGCAACATCGTTGCGCGCCTAGGCGATGAGTTCTACGGGCCGGAACCCGGGCGCTTCTATGCCCCCCACGGCATTGCGACCGATTCAAAGGGCAACATTTATGTGGCCGAGGTGTCGTTCACCGAGTACGGAATGCGCATGAAGCCGCCCACCGAACTTCGCTCCCTGCAAAAACTGACCAAGACAGGCTAGCTCCACCCGCTGAGCCACGCACGGAGACCTGCATGACCGCGCAACTGCTTGCCTCGACGGCGGACCTGGCCGAAGGCGAATTCGTCACGACCGAAGTGGATGGCACCGAGATCATCGTCGGCAAGGCGGACGGACGTTACTTCGCGGTCGAGGACCTCTGCCCGCATGCCTACGTCAATATCAGCTATGGATCGCTCGAAGGCTGCGAACTCACGTGTCCGTGGCACGGCTACAGCTTCGACGTCCACTCAGGCGAGTGCCTGACGGGACTCGAGTCCGAGCAACTGACGACGCTTCCGGTAGAGGAGCGAGGCGGGGGGATTTACCTCAAGCAGGCGCCAGACGCGACCTGACCGCGTTGATCCCTCGACTCAGCCGCGCCAGCATGACGCGGGGGATTGCGCCCAAGCCCGAGCGTCACGCTGCCTTGGCGAAATGGAAGATGCCCCACGCGAGGTGACCGCGGTCAGCCCCGGTCACCCAGTGGTCGAGTCCGCGCAGCATATTGTCCACGTACTCTCGGGAGCAACGGCTCACCATCTCGTCGTAGCGCCCTTGCAGCGTCTGGGCGACGCGGGAGTAGTGCGTCCGCATGTGCTCTGTGAGGTCGGTCCACGACCGTTCCTCGAACCCGCGGGCGGCAAGTTCCTCACGGTAAAACGCGGGAGAGCCGAGAGAATCGAGATGGATCCTGTCGAGAATCGGCGCAAGAACGCCGGGCGGACAGGTATCCGACTGCATGGGGTCCGTGAAGACGAAGTCCCCGCCGGGGCGCAGCACCCGGCTGATTTCATCGAGGACGCGAGGGCGATTGCCGCTGTGGAGGATTGCATCCTGGGACCACACGGCGTCGAAGCTGGCGTCTTCTTCAGGAACGTCTTCAAAGCTGCCGTGGACCACGGAGACACGGTCCGCGAGGCCGGCGGCGCCGGTCAGCTTGCGGTTCGTTGCATTCTGAGTCTCGCTGAGATTGAGGCAGACAACATTGCACCCATGCCCGGCGGCAAGATACCGGGCGGAGCCGCCGTAGCCAGCCCCCAGGTCGATGACCGTTCGCCCGGCTGACAGCCAGGGAAGGGCCGCTGCCACCCGTTCGACGGAGGATTTTCTCCTTCCCACGGGCGCGCAGCATGTCGATGAAGAACCGGCCTTCACTTTCGGCGCGCGCGGTCCAATCGATCAGTTCGTCCCACTTTTC
>PBVL01000216.1 GCA_002728675.1 Gammaproteobacteria bacterium | reverse complement strand
GCGATGGATGCACTACTACAACTGGCACCGACAACACCCCGGAATCGATTACCAATGCCCCATCAACACTCTGGGGATCAACATGAACAACATACTGGCTTTACACACCTAGACGCCGCGGCCGGACGCCCGTCTACGGGTTTGTTCAAGGGTCCTCACCGAATCCGAGGCTCTTCAATGCACGTTCGTCGTCAGACCAGTTGGTTTTCACCCTCACCCACGTGCGCAGCATGACCTTTCGGTCAAGCAGACGTTCGATGTCTTCGCGCGCCTGCGAGCCAATTCGCTTGAGCCGCTGGCCGCCTTTGCCGATGAGAATCGCTTTCTGACTGTCGCGTTCCACGAGCACCACGGCCTCGACCCGCGTCAATTGACCCTCGGTCCGGAATGCCTCGATCTGCACGGTCAGCGCATACGGCAGTTCGGCCGACAACTGGCGCATCATCTTCTCGCGAATGATCTCGGCGACGAGAAAACGCTCGCTTCGGTCCGTGATCTGATCGTCCGGAAAGTAGAACGGACCTTGCGGCAACGCGCGCTCGGCAATCTCTTCAAGGACTTCCACGTTGTCGCCCTTCAGCGCCGAGAGGGGGACGAACTCAGCCTCCGGGAGTTTCGAGCTGAGCATCGCCAGATGGGGCAGCAGGCGTTCCTTGGGTTCAACCTGGTCAACTTTGTTGATCACGACAATCTGCCGTCCCGGGCTTCGACTGACGAACTCCACGACGCGCGCGTCGTCCTCGTCGTATTCAAGTCGCTCGAGTACAAGCACCGCGACGTCGACGTCCTGCAGCACGGCCAGCGCGGAGCGGTTCATATAGCGATTCATGGCCCGACCTTCGTGACCGTGAATGCCGGGCGTGTCCACATACAGGAACTGGCAACCGGGCGTCGTTTTGATGCCCAGCAGCTGGTGCCTCGTCGTCTGCGGTTTGCGGGACGTGATGTTGAGCTTCTGGCCAAGAATCCTGTTGACCAGCGTCGACTTGCCGACGTTCGGCTTACCCACGATTGCGATATAGCCGCACCGGGTGTCGGGGGTCGATTCTTCAGGCATCCGCAGCATCCCAGTTCATGCGTTCAGTCTTCCGCCCGTGTCAGCACGTCGAGCACCCGCGCTGCCGCCGCCTGCTCCGCGGCACGGCGGCTCGAGCCGCTCGCGACCTCCGCCGCGTCAAGCTCGCTCACGGCGCACGACACCGTGAACTGTTGATCGTGCGGTTCACCCTCGATTCGCAAGGTCTCGTAAACGGGCAGGGGACGTCCGTCCGCCTGCAGTCGCTCCTGCAGCCTGGTCTTGGCGTCTTTCTCACCGATCGCGTCCAGGCGCTCGATGCGCGCCTCGAACCAGACGCCGAGTTGGCGGACACACACATCGTAGCCGCCGTCCAAATACATCGCGCCGATGATTGCTTCGAGCGCGTCCGAGAGCGCCGAGTCACGCAGAAAGCCTCCGCTCTTGCGTTCGCCCGCCCCCATCAGCAGGTCGTCACCGAGGTCCAGCTCCCGGGCAATGTCCGCCAGCGTGCTCTTGCGGACCAGCCGGGCGCGAAGACGGGTCAGGGCACCCTCGCCTGCTTCGGGAAAACGCCTGTAGAGGGACTGCGCGATGAAAAATCCGAGCAGCGAGTCCCCGAGGTATTCGAGGCGCTCGTAGTTGTGCGCGCCGTGGCTGCGGTGGGTCAGCGCCTGGGTGAGCAGCGTGGGATCGTCAAACGTGTGTACGAGCTTGTCGCGTATGTGCATTACAGATGGATGCCACGGTTCGGAGACACGACGTGCCGCATCCGGTTGGTCACGAGCGCCGGACAACCGGGCGGCCGCTCATCCCGGACAGGTCAGTTCCGCAGCTCGACCGTCTTGTCAAAATAGGTCACGAGGTCGACGTTGTAGAACAGGTTCTGCCGCACCTCGTAGTCCATGACGAGTTCCGTGCCGTTCTTCGTGCGCTTGATCTCGATATTGTCTTTGACGTTGAAGCCGCGCACGTTGTTGATCTTGAAGCGTTGCTCGATCATCCCCTGAAGGTCGGCCTTGCGCTTGCCGGCGAGTCCGTCCTCGGCCGCCATGCCGTCAAGCACTCCGCTCATGGTGTTGTGATCGAGGTACAGCGGGGCGAGCTTCATGCCCATGGTGATCACCATGCCGAAGACGACAATGAACAATAACCAGCCGCCCATCGCCAGTCCACGCTGTTGATGCCGGTTCGATGTCATATCGCCTCCCGCGATTTCTCTGTCCTTCAGGGAATCAGGCCGTTGCGCCTGAAGGTCGGCAGCTTGAACCCTGGCGCCTTGTGCACCCAGATGGCAAACGCCTTGCCAATGATGTTCTCATCGGTCGCGAAACCCCAACGCCGGCTGTCGTCGCTTTGATCCCGGTTGTCACCCATCATCAGGTATTCACCCTCGCCGATGACATAGGTTTTACTTGGGGCACCGCGATGCACGCTCGTGTGAATCCGGTGTACCGATTCGCCGATGGTCTCCTGATAGACGATCGTGTTTGGCCTGGCAGGGGGAATCCGCGCGACCAGGGTCCGCTCGATGAGTTCGCCGTTAATCGTCAGGCCCTTGTCTTCGTCGTACGTCACCGTGTCACCAGGCACGCCGATGACACGTTTGATGAAGTACTCGTTCTTGTGCGGCGGGATGAACACCATGACATCACCATTCTTCGGCTCACCCACATCGATGATCCTGGTGCCCAGCACCGGCACCCGCAGCCCGTAGGCGTATTTGTTGACGACGATGAAGTCGCCCACCTCGAGGGTCGGGATCATCGAACCGGACGGAATCTGGAACGGCTCGAGCAGGAATGACCGGAACACGAGCACCAGCAGGATGACCGGAAAGAAGGAGATCGAATACTCGACCACGGCAGGCCGCGCCGGCTCTTCATCAGGAACGTCGCCTGCCGCGGCAAGGCGCCGCGGACGCAACACGAACGCTTCGAGCAGCCAGACGGCGCCGGTAAAGACCGTCGCACCAATCAGGATCAGCGGGAAGACGTTGGCGTTCACTTCTCGACCTTGAGCACCGCCAGAAAAGCCTCTTGCGGAATCTCGACACTCCCGAGTTGCTTCATGCGCTTCTTGCCCGCCTTCTGTTTCTCGAGCAGCTTTTTCTTCCGTGTAATGTCACCGCCGTAACACTTCGCCGTCACGTTCTTGCGCAACGCCTTGACCGTCTGACGCGCGATGATCTGACCGCCGAGCGCCGCCTGGATGGCCACGTCGAACATCTGTCGGGGAATCACTTCCTTCATCTTCTTGGTGAGCGAGAACCCCACGCTGCGGGCATCGTCCTTGTGCACGATCGTCGCAAGTGCATCGACCGGGTCGCCGTTGATGAGTACATCCAGACGCGCCAGCTTCGCGGGGGAGAAGCGCAGGAACGAATAGTCGAGAGACGCGTAGCCGCGGCTTACCGACTTCAGGCGATCGAAGAAGTCGAGGACAACTTCGTTCATCGGCAGTTCGAACGTGAGCGACACCTGCTGGCCAACAAACTGCATGTCCTTCTGCACGCCGCGACGCTCGATACACAAGTTGATGACGTTGCCGAGGTACTCACTTGGCACCAGGATGTTGGCCTGCACCAAGGGCTCTCGCATCTCCTCGACCGAACCCGGATCCGGCAGTTGGGACGGGTTGTCCACGTACATCAGCTTGTCGTTCTTGAGCAGAATCTCGTAGACGACGGTCGGCGCCGACGTGATGAGATCGAGCCCGTACTCGCGTTCGAGGCGCTCCTGAACGATCTCCATGTGCAGCATCCCGAGGAAGCCGCAGCGGAAGCCCGAGCCCAGCGCGTCGGAACTTTCGGGCTCGTAGACCAGGGACGCATCGTTGAGGGTCAGCTTCTCCAGGGCATCGCGGAAGTTGTTGAAGTCATCCGAGCTCACCGTGAACATGCCGGCGAACACCTGCGGTTTCACCTCTTCGAAACCGGGCAGCGCGGGTGCCTGCGCGTTGGCGTGCGTGATGGTGTCACCGACGGGCGCACCTTTGACATCCTTGATACCCGCCACGACAAAGCCCACTTCGCCAGTACGCAGGACGTCCCGCACTTCGCGATGCGGCGTGAAGATGCCTACCGAGTCGACCTGGTGCGCGCGTCCGATCGAGCAGGCCACAATCTTGTCCTTCACCCGCACCTCACCCGCGACCACCCGGACGAGCGATACCACCCCAAGGTAATTGTCGAACCAGGAATCGATGATCAGCGCCTGCAGACGGGTCTCTTCCGGCACCGCCGGCGGCGGAATGTGTGCAACCAGGTATTCGAGGAGTTCGGCGACGCCCTCGCCGCTCTTCGCGCTGACGGCAAGCGCCCCGGTCGCATCAATGCCGATGATTTCCTCGATCTCGGTGCTGACGCGCTCTGGTTCCGCCTGCGGCAGATCGATCTTGTTCAGCACCGGCAGCACTTCGAGTCCCTGGTCGATCGCCGTGTAACAGTTGGCGACCGATTGGGCCTCGACGCCCTGCGCGGCGTCCACGACTAGCAGCGCGCCCTCGCAGGCAGCCATCGACCGCGAGACTTCGTAGGTGAAGTCAACGTGACCCGGCGTATCGATCAGGTTGAGCTGATAGGTAATGCCGTCAGCCGCCTCGTAGTGCAGCGTGACGCTCTGCGCCTTGATCGTGATGCCTCGCTCGCGCTCGATGTCCATCGAGTCGAGGACCTGTTCGCTCATCTCACGGTCGGTCAGTCCGCCACACAACTGAATGAAGCGGTCGGCCAACGTCGACTTGCCGTGGTCGATGTGGGCAATGATCGAGAAGTTGCGAATGTGGCTGGGATCAAACACGCGAACGCGGGCTCGTAAATCGGCGAAGTATAAACGATCAACCTGCGGACGCAGACCGTTTTCTCTCCGAAAGCGGAGGCGGCCGGTCGTTCAGTCTTCGATCTTGATGACGAGGAACACGGGGCGACCTCGCCTGACCACGCGGACCGGCAGTGCACGTTCCGCGGGCAGCGCCTCGACGCGGGCCTCGAAGTCGGCGAGAGAATCGATCCACTCGTTGTTGATCATCGTGATGACGTCACCGGTCTCGATGCCCGCCTCGCGGGCCGCGCCCGGGCCAACCCGTTCGACCAGCACCCCGCCCTTGACCCCGAGCTCTTCGAGACGCCCGCGCGGAATGTCCTTCGCGCCGACGTTCAGCCGGTTCGTCGTATCCCGGCTCGGCGAGAACCCGGGGGCCGCCGCGAGATCCTCTTCGTCGAGCGTGCCAACCTGCACGTCGAGCCTGCGCTTCTTGCCGTTGCGCACCACGACGAGCTCAACCTCGGTCTCCGCCAAGGTCCGGCCCACCACGTGCGGCAGGTCAGAGGACAGGTCGATCTTGTGCCCGTTGAATTCCGTAATGATGTCGCCTTCGCGCACGCCGCCCCGGGCCGCGGGGCTGTCGGGGAATACCTGGGTCACCAGCGCGCCGCTCGGACGATCGAGGCCAAACGACTCGGCAAGATCCCGGTCGACACGCTGAATGAGGACACCGAGCCAGCCGCGGTCGACTCGGCCTGTGTCCTTGAGCTGGGCAATGACTTCCTGAGCGACGTCGCCGGGGATCGCAAAGGACAACCCCATGAATCCGCCCGACCGCGTCACGATCTGTGAATTGATTCCCACGACCCGACCCTCGAGGTCGAACAGTGGCCCGCCGCTGTTGCCGGGGTTGATGGCGACATCTGTCTGTATGTACGGCACGTAGTTGCCGTTGCCTTCGGGCAGGCTGCGTCCCTTCGCGCTGACGATCCCAACCGTGACGGAGTGCTCGAACCCGAACGGCGAGCCGATCGCAAGCACCCACTCGCCCACTGCGAGCGCGTCGGACGAGCCGAAGCGCACCGTAGGCAGATCGTCGGCCTCGATCTTCAGCACGGCCAGGTCAGACAGCTTGTCGGTCCCCACCACTTCAGCAACCCGTTCGCGCCTGTCGGCAAGTGCCACGACAATCTCTTCGGCGCCATCGATCACATGGAAGTTGGTCACGATGTAGCCGTCTTCGGAGATGATGAATCCCGACGCGGCCGCCGGGCCCTGGCGCGGGGGTGCTTCGAAGAAGCGCCGCAGCATTTCAGGCATCTCTTCCCGCGGCAACGCGGACCTTGCCCGTCTGCGTGTCGTGATGTTGACCACTGTCGGAGAAAGCTCCTTCACGAGCCCCGTGAACTCCGGAAGCGAAGCCGCGTGGAGCGGCGCCGGCAGGATCACCGCCAGCGCCAGCAACAAAACCATACCTGTCAGCGTCTGTTTCATAACTCACCGATGAAGTTGAGCATCAGTATGCCTGCGAGCAGCCCGCAGCCTCCCGCAACCGCGCCGGGCAGATCGCCGGGTACCGCGACGGCACCCAGCAGCAGTCCGCCGATTGGAGCGGAGACGGCCGCCCACTGTCCAATGGCGGCACGGCTGGAGTCAATACGCTGGCCGCCCGCAGCCAGACCACACGGACATCCCGGACCGGACCTCTGCCCACAGTCCGCGCCGGACATGCCGCCACAGAGTTCCGTCGCGCTTTCCGCGACGGGGTCGCTGCGAGCCGTCAACGCTCCACTCGACGCACGGAATCCGCAACGCGTTTTGCCGTAGCCGCGGGGAGTTCCCCCACAAGCGTCACCTGCTCGCGGGAACCCGACAACCGCTGCGTCACCATGACGGTACCTCCCACCTTGGTCACCAGATCCGGCATTTCGTCGGCCGGCGCGACCTCGACAAAGAGCGAGAATGTCGCGAGCCCGTCGCTATAGGACAGATGATTGTCTCGCGCCTCGAGCCGCACCCGCATGAATCCATCGGGGAGCCAGCCAGGCTCGAAACTGGGGGACTCGGCGACGCTGTCTCCGCGGCTCGGTATTGCCGCACCGCCCTCGACGGGTCCGTCAGAGAGCACGTGGACCTCACTGTCCTCCGGCAGCGTACTGACGAGCGCCTGCGCGGAGAGCTTGCCCCCAACGTCAACCGTCGCGAAATGAAACGCCTCCAGAATCTGCCCGCCGTCAACCAGCACGGACTGGAGCAGGAGCCCCGTGCTCTGATCGAGCCAGAGTTCATACCCGTATCGATCCCCCTGTCGGGGACGGATGAGCAGCTGTTGCGCCGACCGCCCGGCGACCCGCCCGGCGCTCCCTACGGTGACATCGTAGAGATTGCGGTTGAGCGCAAGGTTGTCGTGGAACGTCCGGGTAAACGGGCCGAGTGAAACGCCGTGGGGCGCGATGGTGGCGCCCTGCGGTTGCAGATACACGCTGCGCGCGCCTTCGGTGTAGATCTCGCGAGGCTGGCCATTGAGATGAATCAGCCGCTCGTACTCGCGGCCACCCGCGACGCGGTGAACAACCCTGACACTGTCGATCTCAGGACCGCGGACGTAGGTCACGACGCCCACGTAGTTTTCGGTCCGCAGTGCGCTGCCCATGCGCTCGAGCCAGCGCTCCGCATCATCCGCACCTGCGGCCGGCAACGTGCCGGCGAGCAATGCGCCAAAGATCCACAGCGCCCTCGCGCAATGCCGAGCCAGGACCTCGGCCAGCGCGCCCCCGTCGCAGAAACCGGGACCCGGCCGGCCACGCAGGCGGACCCGCGGCGAACTGCTCCCGCAGCGCGCGCGGAGCCCCGCCAACATTGACCCTCGCGCCCTGTGGAACCGCGCGTATCCGGAGCCACACCCCATCGCGGTCAGCGCCTCTGATTCTCGAAGTTGACGACGCGTACATTCGCATTCATGCGCGAGAGGCGGTCATGACGATTGAGGTAGGCCTTCAGCCGTGCCTGCCTGGCGGGATCAAGCTCGCGCAGTTCCGTCGACGGCGGCCCAACGACACGCAGGTTCGCCTGCGTGCCGGGCGACCGGAGATTAGCCGCGCGGGTGGGCGGCGTCCCGCTGGCAACCTGCTGCACCGCGACCGGCGCCGCGCGTGTCTCCATCGGAACTGCCCTGTCGGACTCCGCCAGCGTCGCTTCATCGCCGGGACCTGCACCGGTCAGCCAGAACCCGGCAGAGACCGCCACGAGCAACGAGGCGGCCGCCGCGAAGCCCGTTACCGGACGACGAATTCCGCTTCTGTCGCGCGTGTCACCTTCGACAGCGTCGAATGCCGGCTCTTCCGCGACGGCGGCTCGTATCCGCTCGTTCAGCGCAACGTGCGCCTGCGCGGTGTAGAGGCTCTCCCTGCGCGCCGCCGCGCGAATCTGCCCGCTGGCCAGCATGCTGTCGCGCGTCGCGTCGTCGTGGCGCCGCAACAGCCGGTGTATTTCGATCTCACTGAGCTGATCGTCGACCAGCCCGGAAACGAGTTCGTGCTTCTCTTTGTCGAAACTGTCGGTCACGTTACCCCTGATCCCCCTGCGTTCGCCTGGCTGATCCCAATCCAGGTCCGGAACTGCTCATGCCGCATTTCATCATATCGTTTGTCGCCAACCGCGAGGCTCCGGATCATGCACTCAGCGCAGATCCCTGATGCGTTTCTCGATCGCTTCACGGGCACGGAAGATGCGTGAACGCACGGTGCCAACGGGACACTCCATGACTTCCGCAATCTCCTCGTACGACAGGCCTTCGAACTCGCGCAGCGTGATCGCCACTTTGAGTTCCTCGGGCAAAGCGTCGATGGCTGCATAGATCTCGTGTTCGAGTTCATCGGTCGCCAGAGCGTTTTCAGGGTTACGCGTCTCTTCAAGGCTGGTGGAACTCTCCTGAAACTCACCTTCGTTCACGTCGATATCCGTGTCGGGCGGGCGACGCGCGCGCGACACGAGATGGTTTTTTGCCGTGTTGATGGCGATCCTGTACAGCCATGTGTAGAACTGACTGTCACCGCGAAACCTGGGCAACGCCCGATAGGCCTTGATAAAGGCCTCCTGCGTCACATCCATGACTTCGTCGGCATCCCGGACATAGCGCCCAACCAACGCGAGAATCCGGTGCTGATACTTCAACGACAGCAGGTCGAACGCCGTTTTATCGCCTCTCTGGACACGTTCGACCAGTTGCTGATCTGATGCTTCCGGACTCACCGATGGCTCCAAACTGCGTGTCTTGGCTCAGCACATCGGCATCCATTGTTGTGTGTGACCTGCATTTGCGCCATTGGTTCGCGGAACATCAGCAATTGTTTCAACTCCCACGAGCGGTCTGGCACGGCGCGGGCGCACCCTGAGAGGGGCTATAATACCTGCCCCTCGGATTCAGGTGCGAGTGACCTGTTGACCGCCACCGCGCACCACTGTGACGTACTGATCATCGGCAGCGGCGCTGCCGGCATGACGACTGCCCTCAAACTCCCGGGCACCACGCGCATTGCCATGTTGTGCAAGGACAACATGACCGAGGGCTCGACCTATTACGCGCAGGGCGGCGTTGCTGCGGTCCTGGACGAATACGACACGGTCGACTCCCACACCGAAGACACCCTCGTTGCCGGCGCCGGCCTGTGCCACCGTGACGTCGTGCAATACACCATCGAACGCAGCTCCGACGCGATCAGGTGGCTGATCGAACTCGGCGTGCGGTTCGACACGGAGCAGCAGCCTGACGGCAGCAACTCCTACCACCTGACACGTGAAGGCGGCCACAGCCACCGGCGGGTCATCCATGCGGCCGACGCCACCGGACGCGAGATTGCGGAGGCGCTGAACTCCAAGGTCCTGCAGCGTGACAACGTCGAAGTGCACGAGCGCTACACCGCGGTCGAACTCATCACCGCCGACAGAATCGGTCAGCCTGGTACCCACTGCGTCGGCGCGTACGCGCTGAATCTCGCGACGGGCGCCGTCGAGGTCTTTCACGCCGGCGCCGTCGTGATTGCCACTGGAGGTGCGTCGAAGGTCTATCTGTACACGAGCAACCCGGACACCGCGAGCGGCGACGGGATTGCTCTCGCGTGGCGGGCCGGGTGCCGCGTCGCCAACATGGAATTCAACCAGTTCCACCCAACCTGCCTCTATCACCCGGAGGCGCAGACGTTCCTCGTGACCGAGGCACTGCGCGGCGAAGGCGCGCATCTCATCCTGCCCGACGGATCGCGTTTCATGCATCGATTCGATGAACGCGGGGAACTCGCACCTCGCGACATCGTCGCGCGCGCCATCGACCATGAAATGAAACGCCTGGGGTGCGACTGCGTGTACCTCGACATCTCGCACAAGCCCGCAGAGTTCATCAAACAGCACTTCCCGACGATCTACATGCGGTGCCTGGAGCTCTCGATCGACATCACGCAGGTTCCGATCCCGATCGTGCCCGCCGCGCACTACACCTGCGGTGGCATCATGGTCGACAAGCAGGGCCAGACAGACATCACCAACCTGTACGCCGTGGGTGAAGCCACCTTCACGGGCCTGCACGGGGCGAACCGCATGGCCAGCAACTCATTGCTCGAATGCATCGTGTTCGCATCGGCGGCCGCGGCAGACATGGCGCGCAAACGTCCAGGTCCCGCCGAGGTCGAGATTCCCGCATGGGACGAATCCCAGGTCACCGACTCTGACGAGGACGTCATCATCTCGCACAACTGGGACGAGTTGCGGCGCTTCATGTGGGACTATGTCGGCATCGTACGCACGAACAAGCGCCTGCAGCGGGCACGCCGCCGCGTCCAGTTGTTGCAGCAGGAGATCACCGAGTACTACAGCAACTACAGAATCGGCAATGATCTGCTCGAACTGCGGAATCTGACCCTCGTTGCGGAACTGATCATCCGCTCCGCCATCGCGCGCAAGGAGAGCCGGGGGCTGCACTTCACCCTCGACTACCCGGACACCCTGGCGGACTCGGAAGACACGATCCTCGTTCCACCCAACTTTGGTTGACGCGCCCCGGGTTACGGACCCAACGCGCACGGCAACGCAGGGATGGACCGAAACG
>PBVL01000215.1 GCA_002728675.1 Gammaproteobacteria bacterium | reverse complement strand
CTACATCGAGTTCTGCAAGAGCACCTTTCCGAGCGAGCGGAGCCTCACCGGCATGCGGATCGTCCTTGATTGTGCGCACGGGGCGACCTATCACGTGGCGCCGAATGTGTTTCGCGAGTTGGGCGCCGAGGTGCTCGAGATGGGTGTCCAGCCGGACGGTCTCAACATCAACAGTGGCGTCGGCTCGACGGAGCCGGGGCTGCTTGCAGCTCGTGTCCTTGAATCTCGCGCAGATCTTGGCATCGCATTCGACGGGGACGGTGATCGCGTGGTGATGGTCGATCACGAGGGCGACATTGTCGACGGGGACGAACTGCTGTTCCTGATGACCCTGGCCCGACATCGGGAGGGCAGACCGCTGGGCGGTGTTGTCGGGACCCTCATGACCAATTTCGGACTCGAAATCGCGCTGCGCGAGATGGACGTGCCGTTCGTGCGCGCGGCGGTTGGCGACCGGTACGTGATGGCGGAGCTTGCAGAACGGGGCTGGCATCTGGGCGGTGAGTCGTCCGGCCACCTCCTGTGTCTCGATATCACATCGACGGGGGACGGGATCATTTCAGCGCTGCAGGTCATCGCGGCGGTTGCGGCACTCGATGGGACGCTGCATGAACTCAAGGGGAGCATGCAGAAGCTTCCGCAGTTGATGATCAATGTACGGGCAGATCGGCTCGATGCGCTGGAAGGGTCCGACCTCGTCGCGGCTGCCGTCGCGGACGCGGAGCGTGTGCTGGGCGACAGTGGCCGGGTGCTGCTGCGCAAGAGCGGTACCGAACCGGTCGTGCGGGTAATGGTCGAAGGTCGTGACGAGACGATGGTTCAATCCCTGTGCGAGACGCTTGCAGGCCAAGTTGAGACCGCGCTGAAGGCCTGAAAGCGCAACGCGCCGGTGCGTCCCGGAGGCTTGAAAGAGAGGTTTGAAAGTGGCCCTTCAAGTCTTTAAGCTTCCCGGCCCTTTAGGCTGGGAGCGGGAGCGCGTGTGGCGTGCCCGCCGGTCGCGGTGGCTATGCTCGTAGCGGGCAACTGGAAAATGAACGGCACCCGGGTGAGCGTCGATGCACTGACCTCTGCGCTCGCCGCACGGGCGCACGCCTGTGAGGTGCTGGTGATTCCGCCCGCGGTGTTTGTTCCGCAGGTGTCGGCGGCGCTGTCAGGCAGTACCGTCGCGTTGGGTTCGCAGACGGTGTCCGAATTCGAGTCGGGTGCGTACACCGGTGAAGTGTCGTGCACGATGGCTCTGGAGTTCGGGTGTCGTTACGCGCTGGTCGGCCACTCGGAACGCCGCGCGCTGTTTGCAGAGTCCGACGCGCAGGTGGCTGCCAAGTTCGCAGCGTGCAAGGCCACCGGGCTCGTGCCGGTGCTCTGCGTGGGCGAAACGCTCGAAGAGCGGGAGTCGGGTGAGACGGAGGCCGTGGTGTTTCGTCAGGTGCAGGCGGTGCTCGATGCCTGCGGCGTGGGCGCGTTTGCCGATGCGGTGCTCGCGTACGAACCGGTGTGGGCAATCGGGACGGGCAAGACGGCGTCGCCCGATCAGGCCCATATCATGCATGCCGCGCTGCGGGAGCGGCTGGCTGAGTCGAACGCGGAGATTGCGGGCGGGCTGAGGATTCTCTACGGAGGGTCGGTCAACGCGGGTAACGCGTCGGACCTGTTCGCGGAGCGCGACATCGACGGCGCGCTCTTGGGAGGCGCCGCTCTTGATGCAGAGGCCTTCGAGGCGATCTGTGCCGCCGCCGATGCCGAGATGGCGCGCTAACATCAGAACACGCCGGGTGATGGCGCCCGGCAAACCGCGAAACGCGGGAAGGAAACTATGGACCCTCAGATCATCGAAAACATCATCCTGATTTTTCACGTCCTGGCAGCGCTCGGGATCATCGGCCTCGTGCTGATGCAGCAGGGTAAAGGTGCGGACATGGGCTCGGGCTTCGGCGGCGGGTCGTCGAACACTGTGTTTGGCAGCGGCGGTGCGGGGAACTTCCTGACCCGCACGACCACCACGATAGCCATCGTCTTCTTCGCGACGAGTTTTGCCCTGGCCTACTTCGCGAAGGAACGGTCCGACTCGGTCGCTGACCTCGGGATTCCCCAGCAGGCTCAGGAAGCGTTCATTTCCTCCGACGAACTGGAACTCCCGGACTTGGCTATCCCCGAAACGGATGAGGACAGCGAGGTCCCGCAACTCTGAGTCATGCACGCGGGTTCTGACGCGCGCCGCATTGCTTTTGAAGGTGCGCGGTGTAGAATCCCGCTCCGCTGCCGAAGTGGTGAAATTGGTAGACACGCTACCTTGAGGGGGTAGTGGGCGAAAGCCCGTGGAGGTTCAAGTCCTCTCTTCGGCACCAATCGGTCTTCAGGCTGGCGCGTCGCCAGCCTGAAGATTCGCGTCAATCAGCCTGCAGGCCAGCGAAGCTGACGACGGTCCGGCCCCCCGAATGCCGATGCAGTGCTCCCTCGCCGCGGTGGCGGATAACCCACGTGGAAGGCCAGACGGTGAGGAGGTTCAGCACCCCGCAGGTCGTTTTCTGTTGACCCGCCGACGCCCCCGTCCATATAATTGCCCTCCCTGTTGCGGGGTGGAGCAGTCTGGTAGCTCGACGGGCTCATAACCCGTAGGTCGTAGGTTCAAATCCTGCCCCCGCTACCAAATGGAGCCCGGTCGACACGACGTCGACCGGGCTTTTTGGTTTTGGGTATTCCACTCAGTTTGGCGACGCGACTCGCGGTCCGGCTGGACTCACCCGGAGTCATGCACCGTTATTGCTCATTGGACCGCGGTTTTGCTAAGATTCCGCCCCCGGCGTTGCGGGGTCGAATTGACGGCCAGCGTCGGTGGTATGCGACCAGCGGTGTGTGACAAGCGGCGCGCGTGAGGGGATCACGAGCGAACCGCAACCAGGTAAGTCGAAGAGGCCCCTTCATGGGGTTTTTTTTGGCGCCGAAGGACGGGCGTGGGACGGGATGGGCGACAGGCCCATTTTTTGTTTGGAGGGAAAACGAACGAGTGCAGCAAGGGGCACAAGAGACTTTGGACGCTGAACAGCCAGGATCTCCAACGTCGCTCGACGCGTCGATCGAGCGGGTGGTGCAGCTCATGGACTGTGAGCTGTGGGGCGTCGAGTACGTGCGCGCAGGTCGAGGCGCGCGTCTTGTGGTGTACATCGAAAAGAGTACGGGCGTCGACGTCGACGACTGTGCGCGGGTCTCCCGCCAGCTGTCATACATGCTGGATGTCGAAGATCCGGTCGATGGGAACTACACGTTGGAAGTGTCTTCCCCTGGAATGGATCGAAAGCTGTTCAGACTCGCGCAATACGAAACGTGTGCGGGCGTACAGGTGTCGATCACTCTGACGCATCCCTTCGAAGGACGGCGTCGCTTCAAAGGACTGCTCTGTGGCGTCGAGGGTGAAGACGTCGTGCTGCGGAACGGTGACGAGGAGTGGCTGCTGCCGTTCACGGAGATTGAGCGGGCACAGGTAGTACCCAGCTTCTGAACCCGGGTGAGTCACCCGGGCCGGAAGGTGAGCGAGGCAAAGCATGAACAAAGAAATGCTGCAGACAATCGAGTCCGTCTCGAACGAGAAGGGCGTCGCGAAGGAGATCATCTTTGAGGCGCTCGAGCTTGCGCTCGCCACCGCGGCGAAGAAGCGATACTCCGACGAGGTCGAGTTGCGCGTACGGATCAACCACGAGACCGGTGAGTTCGACACGTTCCGTTACTGGGACGTCCTTGGTGACGAGGACGAGATCGAGTTCCCCGAAGCGCAGCTCACAGTTGCCGAAGCAAAAGAGAAGGATCCCTCCCTCGAGGCGGGGGACAGCTACGAGATACAGGTCGATTCTGTCGAGTCCGGCCGCATTGCGTCGCAGACCGCGCGCCAGGTGATCATTCAGAAGGTCCGCGAGGCAGAGCGCGAGCAGGTGCTCGAGGCGTATCGGCCGCGGCTTGGTGAACTGGTCAACGGGCAGGTGAAGAAGGTCACGCGTGAGGCGGTCATCGTCGATCTGGGCAACAATGCCGAGGCGTTGCTGCCGCGCGATCACTGGATTCCGCGCGAGGTGTTTCGGGTTGGTGATCGACTGCGGGCACTGCTGCTCGAGGTTCGGCCGGAAGCGCGCGGGCCGCAGCTCATGCTGAGTCGCACGGCCTCCGCCATGCTGACTGAGCTGTTCAAGATCGAAGTGCCTGAGATCGCCGACGGCGTGATCGAGATTGTCGCGGCAGCGCGCGAGCCTGGTTCGCGGGCGAAGATTGCCGTGAAGACGAATGATGGCCGGATCGATCCGATTGGTGCCTGTGTCGGCATGCGCGGCTCACGGGTGCAGGCAGTATCGGGTGAGCTCGGTCAGGAACGGATCGACATCGTGCCCTGGGACGACAACATCGCCCAGTTCGCGATCAACGCCATGTCCACCGCGGAAGTCATCTCGATCGTCGTCGACGAGGAGACACGGGCGATGGACATCGCGATCGCCGAAGACAATCTGGCCCAGGCGATTGGCAGGGGCGGCCAGAACGTCAAGCTCGCGAGCGAGCTGACGGGCTGGGAACTCAACATCATGGCGGAGGAAGAGGCCCTCTCGAAACAGGAGGCTGAGGCCAACGCGATCATCGAGAACTTCATGACGACGCTCGATGTTGATGAAGACGTGGCCATCGTTCTCGTGGAGGAAAACTTCACCTCGCTCGAGGAGATTGCGTACATCCCCATTGAGGAGATGATGGCAATCGAAGGATTCGACGAGGAGATCGTCGAGGAATTGCGGGCACGCGCGAAGAACGCGCTGGTCCTCAAGGAACTGGCGGACGAAGAGCAACTCGACGGCCAGGAGCCTGCCGAGGATCTGCTCGGGATGGAAGGTATGGATCGAAGGCTCGCCTATCAGCTGGCGGCTATCGGCGTTATCACGATGGACGATCTTGCGGAATGTGCCACTGATGAACTGAGTGACATCGAAGATCTGACGCCGGAACGGGCAGGCGAGCTCATCATGACAGCTCGCGCGCCCTGGTTCGAGGACGAGGATGACGAAGAAGTCTCGTCGGACCAATCATGATGTAAGCAGGGCTTACCAAGGGTAATCACGCAATGGCTGAAGTGACTGTACTGCAACTGGCTGAAAGGCTGTCGATCCCGCCGGATCGTCTGTTGCAGCAGATGAAGGATGCCGGGCTGCCGCACCAGGAGCAGGGCGACGCCATTAATGACGATCAGCAGTCGCAGTTGCTCACGCATCTGCGCGGCGTTCATGGTGAGTCGCCGAAACCGCGAAACAAGATCACGCTCAAGCGACGGGAAACTTCGACCCTGCGAGCGGGCAGAAGCACGGTCAATGTGCAGGTTCGCAAGAAGCGCACGATCGTACGCAAGCCTGTTGAGCCCGAGCCCGTCGAAGAACCCGTGCTCGAAGAGCCGGAGGCACCTGTCGTAGAAGCCGCTGATGTGGTTGCGCAGACAGAGGCTCCGGAAGTCGCAGACGTTCTCCCGGAAACTGCGGAAGCTGAGGAATCGCCGGTTGAGGAGGCCACCCCGGAAGCGCCCGCGGCTGAGCCTGAAGAAGCTGCCGAACCGGAGGAGGTGGAAGCAGAAGCCGAGCCGGAGGCTGCCGAAGCGCCTGTCGAAGAGGCTCCCACGGAGGAAGCGGAGGAGCCGGTACCGGCGGAAGACGTCGAGGTTGCAGAGCCCGAGGTCGCCGAAGCGCCAACACCTGTCGAGGCGGAGGTGGCGAAGCCCGTTGCCGAAGCGCCGCCGAGCAAGCGCAAGATCGATTTCGCGAACGTCGAAGCGCTGCGCCGCGCCGCACATGCCGAGGCGGTGGCGGAAACCGAGCGCCGCAAGGAAGAAACCAAACGCAAGGCGCAGGAGCTTGCGGACAAGAAAGCCGCCGAAGAAGCCAAGCGCCAGGCTGCGGCAGACGTCGCGGCCGCTAAGCGCCAGCAGGAAGCGGAGCGTGAGCGTCGCGAACTCGAGGAAAGCAAGGTCAGCGATCGCAAAGACCGCCGCGACCGGCACGACCTCGATGAGGGTGACAAGGAGAACAAGGTCAGCGGAGGTGCCGGTCGTCGACGTGGCGCCGCCGGACGACGCAAGAACGAACTTGCCCACCTGCTCGACGATGTTGATAACGTGCCGTCCGTGCCGGGCAAGCGCACGCTGGGACTGCGCGCCGGTGGCCGGGCCCGTCGTGCCGCCGCCCCGCTCCGCAAGGTATCCGTGCAAGGGTTCAACGCACCCACTGCGGACATCAAGCGGGAGGTTGAGGTGGGTGAGGCGATCACGATCGCTCAGCTGTCTCAGAAGATGTCGGTCAAGGCCGGCGACCTGATCAAGACGCTGATGAGCCTCGGGACGATGGCGAACATCAATCAGATGATCGATCAGGACACCGCGGTTCTACTAGTCGAGGAATACGGACACACGGTCAAGCTGATCGACGCGGATGCTGCCGAGAAGGAGCTCGAGGAGAGTGTCATCTACGAAGGCGAAGGCGTTAGCCGGGCTCCTGTCGTCACCGTGATGGGTCACGTCGACCACGGCAAGACATCGCTGCTGGACTACATCCGCCAGGCGTCCGTGGTGGACGGAGAGAGCGGTGGGATTACGCAGCACATTGGTGCGTACCGCGCTGCGACGAAACACGGTGAGATCTGTTTCATCGATACACCGGGCCACGCGGCATTCACCGCGATGCGCGCCCGTGGCGCAGACTGCACCGATGTCGTCGTGCTGGTGGTGGCCGCTGACGACGGCGTCATGCCGCAAACCGAAGAAGCAGTACAGCACGCGAAAGGCGCTGAGGTGCCGATCGTCGTTGCAGTCAACAAGATGGACGTTGAAGGCGCGGACCCGGAACGGGTGAAGAACGAACTCGCCGCGCGCGATGTGATCCCCGAAGAGTGGGGAGGCGACACTCAGTTCATCCAGGTCTCCGCAATGACGGGAGAGGGTATCGACGACCTCCTCGAGGCGATTCTTCTGCAGGCCGAGCTGCAGGAGCTGACCGCGGTGCCGGACGGTCCGGCCACAGGTGTGGTTCTCGAATCGCAGCTCGACAAGGGCCGCGGCGTCGTCGCAACGCTGCTCGTCCAGAATGGCACGTTGAAGCAGGGCGACATCGTTGTCGCCGGCCAGGAGCACGGTCGGGTACGGGCGATCAACGACGAGAGTGGTAAGAAGATCAAGACAGCGGGTCCGTCGACGCCGGTTTCGATCCTGGGCCTGTCGAGTCCGCCGGGCGCGGGTGACTCGTTCCTGGTCGCAACAGACGACAAGAAGGCGCGCGAAGTGGCGCAGCTGCGGTCGGACAAGGCCAACGACGCTCGACTGTCTGCCAACGCACCCGCCTCACTCGACAATCTGCTCGAGAACTTTGGTGCACCGGGCGCGCAATTCCTCAACGTCGTAGTGAAGGCAGACGTCCGTGGTTCGCTGGAGGCGATTACGTCGTCCCTGCTCGCGCTGGGCAACGATGAGGTGAAGGTGAACGTCGTGGGTTCCGGTGTGGGCGCAATTACCGAGACTGACGCAAACTATGCGATCACCGCGGATGCGGTGATCTTCGGCTTCAACGTGCGCGCCGACAACGCGGCTCGCAAACTGATCGAACGGGAAGGCCTTGATCTGCGTTACTACAAGGTCATCTACGATATCGTCGACGATGTGCGTGATGCCTTGTCGGGCATGTTGTCTCCGGAAGTACGCGAGGAGATTGTCGGCATCGCCGAGGTTCGCCAGGTGTTCTCTTCGAGGAAGCTCGGGCAGATTGCCGGGTGCATGGTTACCGAGGGCACGGTGTCACGCAACAAGAAGATTCGCGTGCTGCGCGACAATGTTGTGATCTACGAAGGCGAACTCGAGTCGCTGCGGCACTTCAAGGAGGAGGTCGCGGACATCAGCCGTGGCTCCGAGTGCGGGATCGGCGTACGCAACTACAACGACGTGCGGGAAGGGGACCAGATCGAAGTCTTCGATACGCGCGAGGTTGCACGCGCGCTCTAGTGCTCTGTCTCGTTAGTTGGTTGCGATTGATCGGCGAGACAGCGCGCTGTGGTGCGAGTCCCCGTGTGATCCGACAGGCAAGGCTCGAGCACGCGGGAGATCAGTCGCATGGCGCGTAAGGAGGGTTCGCGGGACGGCCGCACCAATCGGCTGGCCGATCACATTCACCGGCAGCTTGCCGTGCTGATCCAACGTGAACTGAAGGACCCGCGTTTGGGGCTGATCACCGTGAACGAGGTCCGGGTCAGTCGCGATCTCGCATGGGCGGACGTGTATTTCACGGCTCTCGGTGGTGCGGCGCTTGACGGCGCCGAGGATGGGCCGACAGAGGTGCTGCAGCACGCGGCGGGATTCCTGCGCAGCGAACTGGCGCGGATCATGGACACACGGGTGACACCGCAGCTGCGGTTCCACTACGACAATTCTCTGGAAGACGGCATGCGGATGTCCCGCGTGATCAATGCCGCAGTGGCCAGTGACACGCAGAAGTCGGGTCCGCGCGACACCGAGCCTGACGACGATGGGGGAAATCGCTAGATGGCGCGAAGGGGGAAGCGCAAGGGTCGTCCGGTTGACGGCCTGCTTGTTCTGGACAAACCGGAAGGCATGACGTCGAACGCTGCGCTGCAGGTGGCCAAGCGCATGTTCGCCGCGGCCAAGGTAGGCCACACGGGAAGCCTCGATCCGCTGGCGACCGGTGTTCTGCCGCTCTGCTTCGGCGAGGCGACCAAGTTTTCACAGTTTCTGCTGGAGGCCGACAAGCGTTACCTGACGCGCTTCAGACTTGGTGTGACCACCAATACCGTCGACGCGGACGGTGAGGTGCGCGAAGAACGGGACGTGCCCGACTTTGACGACAGTCAGCTCGAAGCGGTCCTCGAGCAGTTCCGCGGGGAGATCGAGCAGGTCCCTTCGATGTTCTCGGCGATGAAGGTTGACGGCCAGCCGCTCTACAAACTGGCCCGGGAAGGTATTGAAGTTGAGCGAAAAAGCCGTAAAGTCACGATTCGCGATCTGACCCTGATCGAGCGCGACGCGACAAGCCTCGTACTCGACATCCGGTGCAGCAAGGGCACCTATGTACGTTCCCTTGCCGAGGACCTCGGTGAAGTACTGGGCTGCGGTGCACATGTGTCGGAGCTGAGGCGGGTCGAGTCCGGCCCCTTCGACGAGTCGGGCGCCGTTTCCCTGGAAGAACTGAGATCGATCAAGGATGACGGTGGTTTCGACGCGCTCGATGCAACGCTGCTACCCGCATCGAGTGCTGTGGCCGATTGGCCGAGTGTCGAACTGACCGAGGTCATGGCCGTGTATCTGCGACAGGGACAACCCGTGCTGGTGCCTCAGGCGCCAACCGAAGGTTGGGTCCGCGTCTACACTGAAGGCGACGCGGGAACGAAATTCATGGGCGTGGGAGAGATTCTCTCCGATGGGAGAGTTGCTCCACGTCGACTGGTCAGCTAACGCCGCGGCACGCGGGAGCGCTGATTTAACCGATGCCGGTACTGTAGATATGCGCGGTTTCGGCTGGAGACTGATCGAAAGCATACTCAGGAGCTATGAGACATGGCACTTAGTGCAGAAGAAAAAGCCGACATCGTTCGGGAATATGGCAGTTCAGAAAACGATACCGGTTCGCCGGAGGTGCAGATTGCACTGCTGACTGCAAACATCACGAAGCTGCAGGATCATTTCAAGGATCACAGCCACGACCATCATTCCCGTGTGGGATTGCTGCGGATGGTTGCGCAGCGACGCAAGCTACAGAACTACTTGCGTACCAAAGATACTGATCGCTATTCGACGCTCATCAAGCGTCTTGGACTGCGTCGCTGAGGCGCGAGCCAGGCGCAGCTGCCCCTCCCAAGACGATTGAGACACCCATGTGGCCCGATGGACGGGCCGGGAAGGGCGTGTCCGCCGGCGTACCCGGTGGCAATGTGGCGCGGGAATCAGGTTCAGTATCGCTATTGACAGGCCGTCGGAAACGGCCAGACAGCCGGCACGGTGCCGGACTGTGAAGAATTGGAGAAAACGTTGAATCAAGTCGTAAAACAAGTGAAATTCGGACGCCACGATCTGATCCTGGAGACGGGTCGGGTCGCAAAGCAGGCGTCATCTGTCATCGTCACGATGGGCGAAACCGTGGTGCTCGTGGCAGTTGTAGGGCGCAAGGAGCCCAATCCCGGTCAGGCCTTCTTCCCACTGACCGTCAACTACGAAGAAAAAATGTACGCGGCCGGGAAGATCCCCGGCGGCTTTTTCAAGCGCGAGGGTCGGCCGTCCGAGAAGGAAACGCTGACTTCCCGCCTCATTGACCGTCCCATCCGTCCGCTCTTCCCGAAAGGCTTCATGAACGAAGTCCAGGTCACCTGTCAGGTGTTGTCTGCGGGTAAAGACTGCGATTCGGACATCCCGGCGATGATCGGAGCCTCTGCGGCCCTCGCCATCTCGGGGCTGCCGTTTGCCGGCCCGATCGGCGGCGCGCGGGTCGGTTTCACACGGGAAGGCTATATCCTCAATCCGACCTTCGAAGAGCTCGAAACGTCCGATCTCGACATGGTCGTTTCCGGGACGGAATCCGCGGTGCTGATGGTCGAATCCCAGGCGCGCGAGCTCACCGAAGACCAGATGCTGGGCGCTGTGTTGTTCGCCCATCAGGAAATGCAGGTGGTCATCCAGGCCATCAACGAGCTGAAGGAAGCCGCTGGCCGGCCGGAACTGGCGTGGACTCCGCCGCCGACAAACACCGAGCTTGCCGACAAGCTCGCTGAAGGGTTCGGCGACCAGGTATCCGAGGCGTATCAGATCGTCGACAAGATGGCGCGCCAGGATCGCATTGGGGAACTTAAGGACGAAGCCGTCGCGGCGCTTGCGAGTGACGAGGGTCCCGACGCTGGCGAAGTCTCGGGAGCGTTTGAGTCGCTCGAGAAGAAAACGGTGCGACGCCGGATCATCGCGGGTGAGCCGCGTATCGACGGCCGCGACACCAGCACGGTCCGGGATATTCGGGTCGAAGTCGGCCTGCTCCCGCGCGCCCACGGGTCGGCACTGTTCACCCGGGGAGAGACCCAGGCGGTCGTTACGACCACGCTCGGTTCGGCACGCGACTCGGCGATCATCGACTCACTGCAGGGCTCGTACCGTGACGGCTTCATGCTGCACTACAACTTCCCGCACTACAGCGTTGGTGAAACCGGCTTCTCGGGCGGTCCGAAGCGACGTGAGATCGGCCACGGCCGGCTCGCTCGCCGCGGCATCTCTGCCGTGCTGCCGACTGCGGAAGAGTGGCCGTACACGGTGCGTGTCGTGTCAGAGATCACCGAGTCCAACGGTTCGTCCTCAATGGCGAGCGTGTGTGGCGCAAGCCTTGCACTGATGGACGCGGGTGTCCCGCTCAAGGCGCCGGTTGCCGGCGTTGCGATGGGCCTCGTGAAAGACGACGACGGCTTTGCCGTACTGACCGACATCCTAGGTGACGAAGACCACCTTGGTGACATGGACTTCAAGGTCGCCGGAACGCGGACCGGTGTGACCGCGCTGCAGATGGATATCAAGATCCAGGGCATCACCGAAGAGATCATGGAGACCGCGCTTGATCAGGCGCGGGGCGCACGTCTCTACATCCTTGATGAGATGAACAAGGTCATTGGCCGTTCGCGTGATGACGTCGCGGACAACGCGCCGCAGATGGTCACCCTCAAGGTCGAGACCGACAAGATTCGTGACATCATCGGCAAAGGTGGCGCGACGATCCGTGGCATCACCGAAGAAACCGGCGCTCAGGTCGACATCGACGACGACGGAACCGTGACGATCTTTGCCGACACGGCGGAGTCCCGTCAGGGTGCGGTTGCCATGGTCGAGGCGATCACGGCGGAAGCCGAAACGGGCCAGATCTACAAAGGCAAGGTTGTGAAGATCGCCGATTTCGGTGCATTCGTGAACATCCTCCCGGGCAAAGACGGCCTCGTGCACATTTCTCAGATCGCCAACGAGCGTGTCGAGAAAGTGACTGATCACCTGACCGAAGGTGATGAGGTCGAGGTGATCGTGCTGGACGTCGACCGCGGGCGGATCAAGCTCTCCATCAAAGAGCTGATCAACCAGCGTGCCGAAGAAGGTGGCGACGACGTCGAGGAACGCGAGTCAGCATAACGCTGACTCGTTCTCCCTGCGACAGCAGTCCGGCTGGGGAGGGTCGGCGGCCACAGAAGATTTGCGTATATTGAGTCCCTCCGCCATGAGGCGGACCCGAGGGACTCCCTATGCAAATCGAAGATTGGCCGTCAGCAAAGACCCGCCCCGCGCTCTACCGGGAACTGAAACAGCTTGACCTGATCGAGAATCTGGCCGAGCTCGAGGCGTTCGGCTTTACGGTCATCCCGCCAGACAAGGTTGGGGACGCGGACTTCCACGCCCGCGTCCTGGCCACCGCGCACCGCGTTGCCTGCGAGCGCAAAGACTGCGCCGACTCCAACGCTCTGGCGAAGAGCTTCAGGGAAGGCCAGGAACTCCTGCGGTTTGTCCTCTGGGACGACCCCCTCTTCGAACGTCTGGTGCTGAACCCGGCCGCGCTGGGCCTTGTCCAGTGGCTGGTGGGAACCGATTGCGTACTCTCGCTTGCCAACATCTGGGTGAAGGGGCAGGGCAAGGCGCGCACCGCGATTCACGCGGATTGGGCGCAGTTCGACATGCCGACGATGGCAGTCGAGACGTATGGCGCCAATTTCAACTACCTCGTGACGGACTACGCGAAGGAAGAGGGCGGGCTCTGCTTCGTTCCCGGCAGCCATCTGTGGCGGCGCTGGCCGTCGAGCGAGGAGTCGGAGTACTGGGCGGAACACGCGCACCCGGTCGAAGCGGAGGCTGGTTCGATGATCATCTGGGGTGACCACACCTGGCACGGGTCGTACGCGAAGACGACGCCGGGTCTCAGGATGATGGTGCTCGGGATGTACAACCGGCAGCACATGCAGACACAGGAGGCCTACCGCGAGACAGCGACGAACGAGGCGCTTGCGAGAAACCCGCTGCGCTTTACGCGACTCATGAACGTCTACAATGCGATGCCGTGGGGCAAGACCCAGGGAGGGCCCAGACCCGGTGCGCCCCAGGGGTACCTGAGCCTGTTCGATACAACACCGGCTGGCGAAGCCGTCAGCGTGCGTCCGGACACGGACTATCACAACTATGACAAGGCGGCTGGAGAAGCGGTCAAGGCGGGCATGAGTTCGGCCGCAATCAGTTTTCCGGACATGTACAAAGGCAAAGGCTGAGCGGCGGGTCGCCCACGCGTGACACTTTCCCCCTATAGTGCCTGGCGACCGATCCCGCCCGGATCGATTACCGAGCTTGTTGGGCCGTTTGAGAACTGGTGTCTCTGCGGGGGGATGTCTGTCGACTGGCTTGCCGGCAGGCCCACCCGGCCCCATGGGGACACCGATATTGGCGTGTTCCGATCCGAAGTCGAAGCATGCCTGACGGCGGTCGGATATCTCGGTGCTGATTGAAGCGTTTCAGCGTGGCTGGAGACCGTAAGTGAATGCGACGGTGCTGCTACTCGACGCGGACGGCGTCGTGCAGGAAGGTGATCCGGGTTTTCGGGCGAGCCTCGAAGCGTTGTGCCCGGAGCCTGCAAAGGTCGGCGAGTTTGTTGCGGGCGTCTTTGCCGCGGAGCGTCCGTGCGCCACGGGTGAGCGCGACTTTGCGGAGGCGCTGGGTGAGGTGCTGAACCGCTGGAACAGTCCCGGTACGCTGGATGAGGCACTCAGTTGCTGGGAGCGCGTCGAGCCAAGCGGGCCGGTCCTGGATTTCGTGGCTGAACTGCGGGGGGCCGGAACGGTCGTCGCTCTCGCTACCAACCAGCAGAACTACCGGGCCCGGGTCCTGCGGGAATTGCTCGCGTATGACGATCACTTCGACGCGTTGCTCATCTCATGTGAACTCGGGTTCGTGAAGCCGACCTCCGGCTTCTTCGGCGCAGCGTGCGCGCGACTCGGCATTGACCGGGCTGACGCGCTCTTTGTCGACAACGCAATGCCGAACGTACTCGGCGCGCGCGAAGCGGGACTCGCTGCGGAGCACGATCACCTGTCGGAGGGTGTTGGCCGGCTCCGGGCACTGTGGGCGCAACACTCGGTGCCGCGCTGAAGTTCCCGGTTCGACCCGTGAACCCGATCAGTCGGTGACCGGGCTGTTCCTGATGAGGTCTTCGACCACGGCCGGGTCGGCCAGCGTGCTCGTATCGCCCAGGTTGTCAAGTTCGTTTGCGGCGATCTTGCGCAGAATCCGCCGCATGATCTTCCCGGAGCGGGTCTTGGGCAGCCCTGGCGCCCACTGAATGACGTCCGGGCTCGCGATCGGGCCAATCTCGGACCGGACCAGGTTGACGAGGTCCGCGCGCAGCGCTTCGGATTCATCGACCCCTGCCATCAGGGTAACGTAGGCGTAAATGCCCTGACCCTTGATGTCGTGAGGGAACCCGACCACTGCAGCCTCGGCGACCGTCTCGTGCAGTACGAGCGCCGATTCGACCTCGGCGGTCCCCATTCGGTGGCCCGAGACGTTGATGACGTCGTCCACCCGACCGGTAATCCAGTAGTACCCGTCTTCGTCGCGCCGCGCGCCGTCCCCGGTGAAGTAGTTGCCTTTGTACGTCGAGTAGTACGTTTCGATGCACCGCTCGTGATCGCCGAACACCGTACGGATCTGGCCGGGCCAGGACCCGGTGATGACCAGGTTGCCGGATGCAGCGCCCTCGATCGTCTGGCCGTCTGCATCGAGCAATGCGGGTTTCACGCCGAAGAACGGGCGCGTCGCCGAGCCGGGTTTGAGCGGCGTGGCGCCCGGCAGCGGCGTGATCATGATCCCTCCCGTCTCGGTCTGCCACCAGGTGTCGACGATGGGGCAACGCCCGTCGCCGACGACGTCGTAGTACCACTGCCATGCTTCGGGGTTGATCGGTTCCCCGACGGATCCAAGCAGGCGCAGCGATTCCCGCGACGTGCCTTTCACGGGTTCATCGCCCTGGCCCATGAGTGCCCGGAGCGCGGTCGGCGCCGTGTAGAAGATGTTGACCTTGTGCTTGTCGACCACTTCCCAGCACCGCGCGCCGGTCGGGTAGGTGGGAACACCTTCGAACATCAGCGTTGTCGCTGCGTTCGCCAACGGCCCGTAGACTATGTAACTGTGCCCGGTCACCCAACCGACGTCCGCAGTACACCAGTAGATGTCGCCGTCGTGATAGTCGAACACGTATTTGTGGGTCATCGCCGTGTGCAGCAGGTAGCCGCCGGTGGTGTGCAGTACCCCCTTCGGTTTGCCCGTCGAGCCGGACGTGTAGAGGATGAAGAGCGGGTCTTCGCTGTCCATCGACTCCGGTTCACAGGTGGGCGCGGCGGCCTCGGTGAGTTCGTGGTACCAGACGTCGCGCTCGCCGTGCCAGGCAATGTCGCCGCCTGTGCGGCGCACCACGAGTACCGAGTGCACGTTCGGGCAGGCTTCGAGGGCGGCATCGGTGTTCGCCTTGAGCGGAATGGGCCTGCCGCCACGCACGCCTTCGTCCGCCGTAATCACGGTCTGGCAGTCCGAGTCCAGGATCCGGTCGCGCAGTGCCTGGGGCGAGAATCCGCCGAATACGACCGAGTGAATAGCGCCGATCCGTGCGCAGGCGAGCATCGCGTAGGCCGCTTCCGGGATCATCGGCATGTAGATGCAGACCCGGTCACCTTTCTTCACGCCGCGGTCGCGGAGGACGTTCGCGAGGCGACAGACCGCCTCGAGCGCTTCAGAGAACGTAATGGCGGCGTCGTCGGTCGGCTCGTCACCTTCCCACAGGATCGCCACCTGATCGCCGCGTTCCGCGATGTGCCGATCGAGGCAGTTCACACTGGCGTTCAGTTTGCCGCCTTCGAACCAGCGTGCCTCACCTTTGTGGAAGTCCGCCGTCGAGACTCTCCCGAACGGTGTGTCCCAGGTGAGGAATTCGTTCGCACGGTCGCTCCAGAAGGTGTCCGGGTCGTTGATCGACCGCGCGTACATGTCGAGATAGGTGTCGTTGTCGATGTGGGCGCGTGCCGCAGCGTCGGCGGGCACGGGATAGACGCGGTCTTCGGACATGATTACTCCGGATTCTGTGCTTTGCGATAGAGATCGATGAGTTGCTCGGTCGCCTGATGTACGGGTTGCTGGTCCGCCGCAGGGTCCTGCTGGATGCGGGCAAACACGCGGCGACTCAGTTGCTTGCCGTACTCGACGCCCCACTGATCGAAAGGATTAATGTGCCACACGGCTGCCTGGCAGAAAACTTTGTGCTCGTAGAAGGCCACGAGCGCCCCGAGACTTTCGGGTGTCACGGAGTCGAGTGCAATGATGCTCGACGGCCGGTTTCCGGCGTGAGTCATGTGCGGCCGTCGCGCGGCGGCGAGCGTGTCGTCAGTCCCCGACGCGGCCAGGTTTGCCGCCACCTCGTCGGCCGACAAGCCCTGCATGAGGGCTTCAGCCTGCCCGAGGCAGTTGGCCACGAGCCATTCGTGATGCCCGGGCAAGGCGTGGCGGGCGCGAAGCGGCAGAATAAAATCGATCGGAACGAAACGGTTGCCCTGGTACAGGAGCTGATGAAACGCGTGCTGGCCGTTGCTGCCCTCGCCGCCCCACAGGATCTGCCCCGAGGTGACCGCAAGCGGCTTCCCATCCTGTGTGACCGACTTGCCCAGGCTTTCCATTTCAAGCTGCTGCAGATGCGCGGGGAGCAGACGCAGAAAGTGGTCGTAGGGAATCACCGCGTGGCTCTGGGCCTCAAAGAAACAGTTGTACCAGACTGAGAGCAGCGCCGCGGTCAGCGGCAGGTTCCCGGCGTGGGGCGCGGTGGCGAAGTGGTGATCCATTGCTGCCGCACCGTCGAGCATGCGACGGAACGTCTCGAAGCCGTGTGTGATGGCGAGCGGCAGGCCGACCGCTGACCACATCGAATACCGGCCTCCAACAAAATCCCATAGAGGCAGCGTGTGATCCGCGGTGACCCCAAAGTCCCCTGCCGCGTCGAGGTTGGTCGACACGGCAATGAAATGACGGCTGAGATCGGCCCCTGGCAACTGCTGTTGCAGCCAGGTGCGGGCCGTCTCGGCGTTCGCCCGGGTTTCGAGCGTGGTGAACGTTTTGGAAACGACAACCACCAATGTCTGTGCGGCCCGGAGACCGGCGAGCACACGGTCGATGTGGTGCCCGTCGATGTTGGCGACGTAGTGGTCGGCGATTCGGCCGGTTGTAGCGTCCGGGCGGAAATAGGTGAGGGCTTCGGCCGCCATTCGCGGACCCAGGTACGAGCCGCCCACGCCAATGTGTACGACGTGCCGAATGGGTTCACCTGTCGAGCCTTTCCAGGAACCGTCCCGCACCGCCTGGCTGATCGTCTCCATGCGCGCCAGCGTGTCCGCAACCTCCGGCGCCGCGGGGTGACCCGCGGGTTCGCCGGTCCGAAGCAGCATGTGCAGCGCCGCGCGGGCTTCGCTTTCGTTGACGGTGTCACCGCGGAACAGGGCATTGCGCTGGTCGGCAAGGTCCACGGCATCGGCCAGTTCGTAGAGACGCGCGAACGTGTCGCGACTCGCCAGGTTGCGGGAAACATCGAACGTCAGCCCGCCACCCTTGAGCGTCAGGCGCTCTGACCGCCCGGGCTCGTCCTCGAACAGCTGGGTGATGCGGGTGTTTTCGATGTCTGCCCGGTGGCGCGCGAGCGACTTCCAGGCGGGTAGCGTCGTAACGTCCATGGGTCAGATAATACCGGGGGTCGGGTTGTAGTAGTGCCGCCCGCTGCTGATACCCAGAATGAATTTCAGGAGCGCCTCGTAGTCGGCGTCGGCATTCACAAGGTCGATCTCCGCTGCGTTCACGATGAGCAGCGGTGCGCCATCGTAGTAGAGGAAAAAGCGTGCGTAGGCATCCGAGAGCGCCTGGAGGTAGTCAGCTTCCATCTGCTGCTCGGACGGAATGCCCCGTCGCGTAACCCGTTCGATCAGCACGTTGACCGGGGCCTGCAGGTACACGACCAGATCAGGCCTGGGCGCGTCGATCGTCAGGTGGTTGTAGATATTCTCGTAGAGCGCCAGTTCGTCTCTGTCGAGGTTCAGTTCAGCGAACAACCGGTCCTTCTCGATCAGAAAATCCGCGACGCGCACTGGCTGAAACATGTCTGCCTGGCGTAGCTCCTGAATCTGCCGCGCGCGATCGAACAGAAAGAACAACTGCGTGGGCAGGGCGGCGGCGCGGCGGTTTGCGTAAAACCGCTCGAGGAACGGGTTGAGTTCGGGCGCCTCGAGAAACGTATCGTAGTTGAGCGATTCGGCCAGGCGTTTGGCGAGGGTTGTCTTGCCGACGCCTATGGGACCCTCGACCGCGATGAAGCGGGGCATGTTCGGCATGGTGGCAGGAGACGGGCCCGGCGACGAAAGCGTGGCTACCATACCAGAGTCAGTGTGCCCCCGGCGCGGCTGCCCCGGCCGTTGGGGCTAAGCAGGTTGCCGCAGGTCAGAAATAAAAGAACGAGAGGACGACGAGTCCGACGACGGTGACACCGATCGTCCACCAGAGCTGCCTGAGGGACTCCGCGGAGTCCGTGTTCTCCAGCGAATCGGCAGTCGGGGCTTCATCACCCCCGGGGTTGGGTGACCGTGATTCATCAGACATGGGGGGGCGCACGGTCCTAGACGTTGCCGGAGATTGGGGGACCAGCCGGCTTCTCCTTCGGTTTGCGCTTGCCGCGCTTGCGTCTGCGTCGGTTCTGCCCGCCGCCATTGCCACCGGCGCTGTTTCCACCCAGGGTATTGCCGTCGGCGCTGTTGCCGTCGATGTTGAGACCGAGGCTGTTGCCGTCAGCTCTGTTGCCGTCAGCTCTGTTGCCGTCGGCCTTGTTGCCGCCGCCACGGCCTCCGCCGCGGCCACGGCCCCTGCCGCCACGACGGCCCGCCCCGCCACCACGGCCTCCGGTCTGCAGGCTGTTGGCCATGTCCTTCTGTTTCTCACCGCTAGCATCCTGGTAATCGGTCCACCACTGGCCGAGGCCGTCGAGGTCTTCGCCGGCATCCTCACGGATGATCAGGAAGTCGTAGGCCGCGCGAAACCGCCGGTGCGCCGCGAGCGCCGCGGCGCGCTTGCCCGCGCGGTTGGGGAGTCTGAACTGGAGTTGCCAGATATCCCGCATCATCCCGGTGAATCGCTTGGGGATCGAAATGACAGACTGCTGGTCGGCAACAACGCTGTTCGCAGCCTCGTGCGAGGCGTCGGAACTCGGCATCCCGTTGGCGACCAGTGTCGCCTTTTCGTCCACGAAAGGTGGCCACAGGAAGGCGGCGAACACGAATGCAGGTGTGACGGATTTCTCTGCGTTGATGCGGCGGTCGGTACTTGCGAGGGCAAGCTCCATGATCCGCAGGGACTCGGGGTCCTCCGCGCATTGACGTGCGGCAGGGAACATCCAGTCGAAGAGTTCGTATTCCCGGAACCGTTCGAAACACTCTACGCCAGAGCCGTTCATGAAGAGCTTCAGGGTCTCTTCGAACAGACGGGCCGGAGGGATTTCCTGGATCAGGTGAGCCAGCCTGCGAATCGGTTGCTCGGTCTCCGGGTCGAAATCGAAATCGAGTTTTGCCGCGAAGCGGATCGCGCGGAGCATCCGCACCGGATCCTCGCGGTAACGCGCCTCGGGGTCACCCAGCAATCGCAGGCGACGTGCCTTCAGATCCGCGAGTCCGCCGACCTCATCGTGCAGGACGTTGGCCTCAGGATCGTAGTAGAGCGCGTTGACCGTGAAGTCGCGTCGTTCGACGTCTTCCTTGAGCGTGCCGTATTCATTGTCGGACAGGATCAGTCCGGAGTCCGCCTGCTCGGGTTCGGCGGCGGCACGGAACGTTGCCACCTCGATGATCTCCCGACCAAAGCGCACGTGGACGATCTTGAACCGCTTGCCGATCGCGCGGGAGTTCCGGAAGAGTTCGAGGACCTCGTCGGGCAGCGCGTCGGTCGCGACGTCAAAGTCTTTTGGAGTGAGTCCCAGCAGCAGGTCGCGGACACCACCACCAACGAGGTAGGCCTGGTACCCGGCTTCGTTCAGGCGCCGGATCACCTTGCGCGCGTTCAGGCTGATAAGACTGTCGTCGATGTCAGACGGATCGATTGTCATATCAGCGTCGGACATGCGGGACACCTGCGGGGCACGTCGGGGACTTCGGGAAGGGGTTTTCGATCAGACAAAAGAAAAAGGGAAAAGCATGCTTTTCCCTTCTAGCGAGCCAGTTTTTGTTTTTCTTGTTGTCTTTCTTTTTCTTGTTGTTCGTTACCTCAGGCAATCCGAACAGTGTGTCGCGCGACTTGCCCTTTTCAGTCGGATCCCTTCTGT
>PBVL01000143.1 GCA_002728675.1 Gammaproteobacteria bacterium | reverse complement strand
GAACGGGAAAAGTCCCGCCTCGACTGAGCCTTCAGCCAACGCTCTCCAGCGAGTCGACCCCAAGCAGTGCACGACCGACGCCACGAAAGTGCGCGGGCCGCGCTTGAATCTGCTGCGTCAGGGCGTGGATATCCTGAAAACACTTGTGCAGGGGATGGTCATCGAAGATGCCGTCGCTCCCCGCCAGTTCGTAGACCTTGTCGACCACCGCGCCCGAGGTGCGCATCGCGTTGGTGGCTGCAAGCCGCAGGTGCGTGCGCGCCGCGCCGTCTGGTCCGCTGCCATCGGCATGTTGCGCGGCACAGGTTTCGGCCACTTCCAGCAGAAACGACCGTGCTGAACCCCACTGGGCCTCAGCCTGGGCAAGGCCAACCTGCACCATCGAATCTTCCAGCAGCTTGCGGCTGCCGAACGCGGGGACCTTGCCCTGAGCAAGCTCGATGAGGGTGTCGATGGCCCGGCGTGCGATGCCGAGCCCGACGCTGCCGAATGAGGTCGCGAACAGCAGCCCCGAAGGCAGGCCCGTCGCGGCGCCGCAGTGGCTGCGAAAGACTTCGATTGGAATTGCACGATGCACCGGCACGTCGAGACCGTCCGCACGGTATTCCCTGCTGCCCGTTCCACGGAGCCCGGTCACGTTCCAGCCGTCGCCCAGCTCCACGTCCGTCTTGGGCACGATGCACATGCCGAAGTAGGTCCTGCCGTCCGCGTGGACGAGATCTGCCATGGCCGCGAGCCAATCCGCGTGCATACAGCCCGAAGCAAAGCGCCACTGGCCGTGCAGCGCGAAGGCTCCGTTGCGCTCCGTCGCCTTACAGTCCGCCGGCGTGCCCGTAGCGACAACCGCGCCCGGGTTCTTCCCCCAGATTTCGTCGGCAAGCTCTGCGTCCATCCCGTCCGCGCTGTTCGCGAACACGCCGCCCTGGCCAACACACCAGCCGGCGCTGCCGTCCGCCTCCGCAATCGCCTCGATACAACGGATGTACTGCGGCAAAGGCAGTTCGGTGCCACCAAACCGCCTGGGGAGCAACAGCCTGAAGAGGCCGGCGTCCTTCAGTTCACAAGCCAGCTCGGGCGGCAGTTCACGCTGAAGAACCGTCGACGCTTCCGCAGCCCTGATTTTCACTGCGTACTCGCGCGCAAGAACAAGCTCGGCAAATGGCGGACGATGACTCTCGATTCTCACTGACGACTACCCTCCGCAAAAGCGCTGATCCTAGCGTCTTTGCCAGAAACGTTCCCGCCCCCGAGTGGGGCGAAGGGCCACGCGATTGACCTCACCTGCGACCTGGCGGCGTTTGAGCAGTTGGCGGGCAACTGCGGCGTTCCCGCGACTGCGGAGTCCCGCTCGCATGCCAGCAACACGCGCGACAGAAGAATTGACAGTGGTGTGGCGATAGCGGGCCCGGTAATGCGCTCAGGTCGTCAGGCCCTGATACACCTTCGAGAGTTGGGTCGGCAAGTCGTGGAGTTCCTGGATGACCATGTATTGCTGGTCCGGGCACATCTCGCGGAGATAGTCGTGACCGGACTGATCAACCGTGAGGCAGAAGGTCGTGATCCCGCGCTGCCGTGCCTCGGCAAGCGCCTTGGTCGTATCCGCAATGCCGTAGCTTCGGTCGTTGCGGTCATGGCCATAGTCGAAGTCCTGCGGATACCCGTCGCTGATGATGATCAGCGCCTTGACCCTGGACTCCGTCGCCGAAAGCGCTCGGGTGGCGTGTCGGATCGGCGGCCCCATGCGCGTGCTCCGCGCAGGCTTGATGCCGCCCAGCCGCCCCTTCGCAGCGTAGTTGTACGGCTCATCGAAGTCTTTACACAGGAAATACTCGACACGATCGCGGCCGTATCCCGAAAATCCGCAGACAGCGTAGTTGTCCCCAAGACCTTCGAGCGCGTTCGCCATCAGGACCACAGCCTGCTTCTCGATGTCGATGATGCGTTTGCGCGCCGAGTCGCGAGCGTCCAGTTTGCGGTAGTACGCATCCAGCACCTCGTCCCGGTACTCTTCGGGATCCGGCGCCGGGATGGGCTCCTCGTCAGGGTTCGGAATCCGGTCATCCGTCGAGGCGCTCATGTCGATGAGAAACAGCGCCGCGACATCCCGCTCCTTGCGCTGGCGCTGGACGTAGATGTCATCAGACGGCGTGCGTCCCGTTTTGAGATCGATCAACGCATCAACGGTCCGTTCGAGATCGAGTTCTTCCCCCTCGTCGACCCCTTTGACCTTCCTGAGGCGCTCAGGTCTCAGCATTCTCAACTGCCGCCGCACGTTTGCCGCGACGCTGGCATGTTCCGTAATCGTATCTTCGACGTACGCCTGGTCTTCTTCCAGATCCCTGATCTCGAAGAGCGTGCACCAGCGTCGGCGGTAGTCACCAATCACGGTGTCCCACTCGTCGTAATAATGGGCGGTGCCGTCATGGCGCTCAGGTGCGTCATCGCCGCCAAGCGCGCGCAGCTTGTCGAGCCCTTCGCGAACCTGGTCTTCCTCCACTTTGCCGTCGGCGACGGCGTCTTCCAGTTCCGTCAGGAACTCGCCGATTGCATCCTCCAGATCCCCTTCGCTGAGCTCCTCGATTTCGGCGTTCTTGGGATTGATGAGGATCGAAAGTGCGGTCAGTTCCTCTCCCGTCTCGAGTTCTTCGAGACGTTCTTCGAGCGCCATCATGCGCACCGTCAGTTCGAGGTGCGCCGGGTCATAGGTCCCCCTGTAGCCGACGGCGCGGGGCAGATAGCTGGTCGCGCGCCCCCGGCAGAAGGGTTCGACAATCGCGTAGCAGCGCTCGACGACAAGCATCGTCTCGGCCGGCATGGCCCCAGGTGTCCGCAACGCACCAATCTCCCCGTGCAGTTCGTTCGCGGCTTCGGCGAGCGCGGCCGGAACCGAGAGCGCAGACGAGGACGCGTCGAGCGAACAGCGGGCCGCCACTTCCATCAGCGCGCCGGTTTCTCCCAGCACGGCGGAATTCGGGCGCGCCGCCATTGCTTCAGCCTTGAGCCACTCCAGCCGGGCCCCCGTACCCCGATAGCGACGTTCGAGTCGCCAGTCGACGCGGCCGGTTTCCAGCACGATAAAGAGGCTCCGGGCCAGCGCCGGATTAGGGAACGACTCGAACCAGGCGCGCAGTTGTTCCTCTGCAAGTGATGACGTTCCGAACTCGAACAGACCAAGCTGATGCGCCAGCGCCCCCATCAGCCAACCTGCATTGCTGGCTTCGTCCGGGTAGATGCCGATCCGTTCGGGAAGCAGCAACTCGAGCCCCCGGGTCATCGGCAACCCCGGCTGGTCAGCGTCACCTTCGCTGACCCGCAAGCGGGTCCCTGTCATCCCCTCGCAGAACAACTGCAGGACACGCTGGCAGTCCGCGAGGTACACCTCGCCCTGCAACTGCGCGAGGGTGTCGGTGCTCCGCGCCGACTCGAGCGCGAGCCAGGCCTGCAGTGCTTCGATCCCTGGCTCCCGCAGCGCGCCCTCCACCCAGAGACCGAGCAACTGCGGACGATCGGTTGGCAGCCGCGGCGATGTCTCGAGCAGCGTGAGACCTGCCTCGAGCGACGGCATTCGCTCAACGTATTCAAGCAGGGTAATGACCACGCTCGTCGACAGATCCGTGCAATGTTCTAGCAATGCGTCGAGGAACGGCGTGATGCCCGCGTTTGCAAAACGCTCGACGACCCGCGCGACCGCCGACACCACCGCAGGACCAAACACCGTGTCGATCGCTTCGAGGCGGGACAAGTACGCGAGCGTCGTGAATACCGATGCGTCCGTGGCGCGCTTGATTTCTGACCAGTCCGCACCCGGCATCGCCGCCGAGTGACTGAGGAAGCTGCCGAGGTGGGCCCGATCCGACCTGACCATCGCGCCGACCAGGTCGTGCCATGGCGCGGCCCCCTGCGGAGCATGTCTGGATGCCACGACACCCGTCGTCCTGAGGAAATCGCAGATGAGCCCGGATGCCTGTCCAAAACGGTCGCTGACAATTGCGATGGTCGTTTCCGCTGCGTCGAGGTGGGCCGAACGGCCCTGCGCAAGCAGCGACCCCAGCAATTCGAACCAGGCCTTGCCCGGCTCATGGGAATACTGGCACAGGCTGCGGCCAATTCCCGCGTAACGCAGCAGGGCGCCTTCACCCATCTCGTTCAGGATCGCCTCACTGCACTGCAGGCATGCGTCAGTCGCTTCCCAGGTATGCCAGCCGGCGCCAGCCATCTCCCGCAGAAGCGCATCCCATTGTTCCGCGACGCTCGCCGCAACACGCGCGTGAATGCCCGGCCCAACCTCCCGGTAACGCGCACCGGTAGCCTCCCTGGCAGATGCGAGCGCCTCGTACGTTGCATCGATCATCGGTCAGGGGAAGACGCTTGCGGCAATCTCGGCAATGGCCTTCTGCACATCGACGTCGTCAGTGACGGCCCGACAGATCGCGACGTCACAGGCTCGTTTGGCACTCACTCCCTGCGAAATGAGCTGCCCCGCGTAGACGAGCAGGCGCGTCGACACACCTTCGTCGAACCCGTGCTGACGCAGATTACGGACCTTGCCTCCCAGCCGCGCAAGCTCGAGCGCGACGTCTTCGTCGACACCGCTCTCGTGCGCCACGATCCGCGCCTCTTCTTCCTCCCTGGGGTAGGCGAAGTCGATCGCGACAAATCGCTGTCGCGTACTGGGCTTCAGATCCTTCAGGACGTTCTGATAGCCAGGGTTGTAGGAGATGACGAGCAGGAAGTTGCTGTGCGCGTCCAGGATTTCACCTTTCTTCTCCACCGGCAGGATCCGCCGGTGGTCGGTCAGCGAGTGAATGAGCACCGTCGAGTCCTTGCGCGCCTCGACAATCTCGTCGAGGTAGCAGATCGCCCCGTCAATCACCGCGCGGGACAGAGGCCCGTCCTGCCAAACCGTCTCTTCGCCCTGCAGCAGGAACCGGCCGACCAGATCGGTCGCGGACAGATCTTCATGACACGCAACGGTCTGCAGCGGATTGACAACTCTCCTGCGCGCGTCGTCCGCTCCTTCACCCCGGTAGAGAAGCCAGGTCATGTATTCGACGAACCGGGTTTTACCGCACCCGGTTGGCCCCTTCAGGAGTATCGGCAGACGCTCGGCGTACGCCGCGCGAAACAGTTCGATCTCATCTGCGAGCGGCAGGTAGTAGGGCTTCTCGGTCAGTCCGTAGCCGGTGTCACTGTTCAACTCAGTTGTCCTTGTTCTTGTGCTGGCGGGCCCCTGCGCGGTGCCAGTCGGGTGCCCGCTTCTCGATGAACGCCGCCACCGCCTCCTGATAGTCGGGTTCGCCCATCATGGTGTTGACGAGCGCTTCGCTCTCCGACGCGGACGTGCCGATGTCACGATGGAGGTCGGTATAGATCTGGCGCCGCGTCGTGGCAAGCGAACCCGGCGCGACTGTCTCGACGAGATGCTCTGCCCAGGCCGTGGCCTCGGCCACAAGCTGTTCCGGGGCAACGATCCGGTTGATGAGCCCGAGTTCGAATGCCTCGTCCGTCATGAACACCCGGCTGGTCAACAGCAGTTCGTTGGCACGCGGCAATCCGATCATCCGTGGCAGGAGCCAGGAAAGGCCAAACTCTGCGGGCAGATTCAGCTTGCCGTGAGCCGTCGTGAGTTTCGCACCGGGAACCGAGAAGCGGATGTCCGCGTAACACGCGATGACCAGCCCCACCCCGGCGGCTGCGCCGTTGATCGCCGCAATGACCGGCTTGCTGAGGCCAAAGTGCCATGCGAACGATGCGTCGAACTCATCCCGCACGCCGTAGCCCGGTTCGGGCATCTGTTGCGGGGTTCCCGGATCGTAGCCGCCTTTCGCAACGTGGCCTTCGAGGGCTCTTGCGTCAGCGCCCACGCAGAACACGTTGCCGGCAGCGGTCACGAGGATTGCCCCGACCTGGTCGTCGCGGTCCGCCTGCTGCATGGACCAGCGGTATTCAGTGTGCATGCGACCGGTCCACGCGTTGCGGCGCTCTGGTCGATTGAGCGTGATGGTGGCGACGCGGTTCGCCACGTCGTATGTGACAGTTTTCAGTTCCACTGATCGATTCGCCTCGAAGTCGCTTCAGGTTTCGATGAACTCGTGTACCACTTCGCCAATCTCGGCGCCGCTGCCGAGGAAGAAGTGGTCCGCGCCCTCGACGACATGCACACGCGCATCCGGAAACGCTTCGACCACTTCCTGGACGTCAACGAAGTCATCGTGTTCACCCAGAATGAGCTGAACCGGGCAGCGTATTTCGTCAAGCGCAACACTGGATGTCATCGAGAGCGGCGGCGCGACGAGCAGGAGCGCGTGCGGCGGCGCGTTCAGCGCGGCCTTCAGCGCCATGATCGAGCCAAACGAATACCCGCCAAGCAACATTTCGTCCATCCCTTCCCCGCGCATGAACTCGAGCGCGGCCAAGACGTCTTCCACCTCCCCCGCACCCCCGTCATGACTGCCGTCACTGGCCCCCACGCCGCGAAAATTGAAGCGCAGCGACGAGAAGCCGTGTGGGCGGAGTCCGTCTTCGACGGCTGCGAGTACGGCATCGTCCATCGAGCCGCCATAGAGCGGGTGCGGGTGGCACAGCACGGCGCCATGACTCGTGAAGTCGGCGCGGCTGATCACGCCCTCCAGGACCCCCACGGGGCCCTGTATTTCGACATGCTCCATGGGATGCATCAGCGAACGGTAAGCCGCGCACGATACCACACGAGATTCGGCGGCCCGGGCGCTTTGTGTACCCCAGTGGCGCCCGGTAAAGTCACACTCTGGAAGATGCGGAGTCCGGCTGGGGCCTAAAGGGCAAAGCCTGAAAGCACAACCATGAGATTCCTGTTCGCGGCATTCGTTGGAGTGCCGATCATCGAAATGCTCATCCTGATCGAGGTGGGCGGCCTGATTGGCGCGTTGCCGACCGTGGCACTCGTGGTGCTCACGGCGACGATCGGAGTCTGGCTGCTGAGGCTTGAAGGGCTCGCGACCATGCGGCGGGTCCAGGCGCGGGTCGCGCGTGCTGAACTGCCCGAAACCGAGTTGCTCGAGGGCGCAATGCTGCTGGTCGGTGGCGCACTGCTCCTGACTCCCGGTTTCGTGACCGACGCGATCGGTTTCGTCTGCCTGATACCTGTCCTGCGCCGTCCCGTCGCCCGCTACCTCATCGCCCGGCTCGTCGCTCGTGTGACGGTCGTGGGCGGCGGCTTCGACCCGCGATTCCGCGACGCACAGTTCGGCGGCAGCTGCCCGCAGGACGGATCGATCGACGGGGAGTTCACCGTCCACCCGGATCCGGGTTCCAAACCTGATCCCGACCGCAAGGCATTGCCGCCCGACTGATCCATGCTCACGCCGTCCCCCGGCTACCAGCGGCGGGTGAAAGTCGATAGGCTTTCGGCGATTTGATGACTGGGAAGCCCGATGGCCAGCAATCCCCGCCTCGACTGGATCGACGACTTCTGGGAGCGTGAGATCCTGCCCTCGCTTGCGGAGTACATCCGGATTCCCAACAAATCGGTGTTGTTCGATCCCGATTGGGACGAACACGGGTTCATGGCCGAGGCAGTCCGCCACGTCACCGAGTGGGTGGATGCGCAGGCAGTGCCGGGGCTGACGGGGACCGTGCACGAACTCGAAGGCCGCACGCCCGTCATTCTGCTCAGTATCGACGGCGGAGCGCCCGGCAATGTCCTCATTTACGGGCATCTGGACAAGCAACCGGAGTTCGAAGGCTGGCTGGATCACCTCGGGCCCTGGGAGCCCGTGTTGGAGAACGAACGGCTGTACGGTCGCGGTGGTGCCGATGACGGCTATGCCATCTACTCGGCCATCGCCGCCATCAAGGCCCTGCAGCATGACTGTGCCGCGTTTGGCCAGCTCAGCGTCCTGATCGAATGTTCGGAGGAAAGCGGCAGTCCCGATCTCGCGAGCTACATGGAGGCTCTTGCAGACGAGATAGGCCGCCCCGATCTCGTCGTCGCACTCGACTCGACCGCGGGGAACTACGAGCAGCTTTGGGTCACCACGTCCCTGCGCGGCATGATCACGGGGGAACTGGGCATTCGGGTGCTTCACGAAGGGGCACACTCCGGCGCGGCGGGCGGCATTGTGCCGTCAAGCTTTCGTCTGCTGCGGCAGTTGATGTCGCGCATCGAAGACGAGCATACCGGCGAGATACTGCCCGACTTTCTGCAGGCGCAGATGCCCGCCATGCGCGACGCCGAGGCCGCCCGTGCGGGCGAGGTGCTCGGCGATGACTTCAAGACGATGTTCACGTACACGGGGACGAGCGGTCCCCAGTCGAGCGATCCCAAACAGGTGGTGATCGACAACTCCTGGGCCGCGTCCATCGAAATCACGGGCATGGATGGCGTGCCGCCGATCAGTCAGGCCGGCAACGTGCTGCGCCCTTTCACCAAAGTGAAATTCGCGCTTCGCCTGCCGCCCACGGTGAAGGTTGCCAAAGCGGAGGCCGGTCTCCGTGACCTGCTCCTCGGGAACCCGCCGAACGGCGTCGAGGTGACCCTCGACCTTGATGCCAGCAGCCCGGGCTGGCACGCACCACTGACGGACGCCGACCTCGAGGCATCGTTGCAGACAGCGTCCGACGCACACTTTGGCGCACCGGCCATCGCCATCGGCTGTGGTGGCTCGATCCCGTTCATGGAGTTCCTGGCCAACTCCTTCCCCGACGCGCAGTTCGTCGTGACAGGCGTCCTCGGCCCCCACTCGAACGCCCACGGGCCCAACGAATTCCTGCACGTACCAACCGCCAAGAAGCTCACCGCGTGCATCGCGGACGTCCTGAGCAGGTTCGGAAGCTGAGCGGACGCGGCCGACCTGCTCAGCGCGAGGCGAATCGCAATACGGTGTCCTCGCTGCGCGATACGCGCAGGAGCCGGATTGTCGTCATCGCTGCAACGACGATCAGCCCGGTCGTCAACCCGATCCAGAACCCATAGACCCCCATCGGCTCTGCAAACCAGCCGAAGCCGAGTGACGCGCCCAGTGGCAGCCCGACACCCCAGTATCCGAAGAAGGTCATGAACATCGGCATACGCGTGTCCTTGTAACCGCGCAGTACGCCAATGGTCACGGCCTGCATGCCGTCGAAGAACTGGAACAGCGCAACGAACAGCATGAGGGAGACTGCAAGCCCGAGCACCTCGGGGTCGTTCGTGTAGAGCGATGCGAAGAACTCGCGGAATGTCATGATCAGCACCGCGGTCGTGCCGGCCAGCGCAAGCGCGCAGACCATTTCGATCATCGCCGTGCGACGGGCGCCAGCAAGATCCCTGGCACCCACGTTGTACCCGACGCGGATCGTCCCCGCCATGCCGTACGCCATCGGAACCATGAAGGCAACGCCGCCGAGGTTCATTGCGATCACGTGCGCCGCGACCGTCTGCGCTCCGAGCGTGCCCATGAAGAGCGTGGTGATCGAGAACATGGTGACTTCAAAGAACGAAGTGGCGCCGATTGGTATGCCGATTCGAAGCAGACGCATCAGCATGGCCGGGTCTGGTCTGCTGAAGCGCTCGAGCAACCCGGCGACGGCGAACCGGCGGCGCGTGATGATCAGCACCATCAGAGCAAGCTGCAGCCACAACAAGATCGCCGTCGCCACGCCGCACCCGACCCCGCCGAGGGCAGGCATGCCAAAGAGTCCGTGCATGAAGATGAAGTTCAGCGGCACCTTGGCGATCAGGGCACAGATCACGATGATGAGCGCTGGTCGGGTATGGCCCATCCCTTCGGCCAGGTAGCGCAGGACGAAATAGAGCGTGCCGGCCGGAATACCCCAGGCATGGGCCTGCAGGTACGGCACCGAGACCGCCACCGCTTCGGGATCCGTTCCCGCCAGCGCGTACCAGTGTTCAGCGTTGCTCACCGCGAGGATGATGATGGCCGCGGCAACCAGTGCCAGGTACAGCGCCTGCCGGACAACCTCCCCCGCCTCCCCGGCTCGCCCCGCACCGTGCAGCTGCGAGACGGTTGGTGTGACCGCCTGGAGCGTGCCCATCATGAGCATCATGACGGGCCACATCACGCTGCCGCCGAGCGCAACACCGGCGAGATCCGACGCAGACAGCCGACCCGCCATCACCGTGTCGACAATCCCCATGCCCATCTGCAGCAACTGCGTCGCGGCGAGTGGCGCGGCGAGCCGGGTCAGCGTGAGGAATTCCGCTCTGGTCGTAGTGACGGAGGACATGGCGGGGTTCGCGACGGCAGCGGAGACGCAATGGCGGGCCATTCTCCACAGCCCAAACGGTGTGTCGATCAGTTTCCGCTTCGGGCGCGGTGTCCGGTCCACAACGGTCGCCCGGCGAGTGACCGGCCCTTAGCAAACGGCGAACGAACTCGGCGCGATGCCTGGCATCAGGCGACCGATTCCTGCACACAGCAGTGCAGGCGCGGACCGACCGCAGGGCAGCCGCGACCTGCACGCGAGGGTTTGCCTAGCTGGCGACTCCGTGGCGAATGATCCGACCCGGGCGTTCGCCTGTGTGCGTATCGTTCTCGAGAATGATCTCGCCGTTGCAGATCGTCGCGCGGAAGCCCCGCCCGGGTTGGGTGTAGCGGCCAGCGCCGTTCGGGAAGTCGTACACGTACTGGGGCTGGAGCTGACCGACCCGGTCGTAGTCAATGACGTTGATGTCGGCCTGTTTGCCCACCTCGAGCGTCCCGCGATCCTTGATGCCGATCACGCGCGCTGGCTCCGAGGTCATGCGCCGTATGCCTTCGGCGAGGCTGTAGACGCCCTGATCCCGCGTCCAGTAGCCGAGAACGTGGGTGGCCCAGGAAGCGTCCATGACCTGACCGACGTGCGCGCCGGCATCGCCGAGGCCAGGCAGGCAGTAGTCGCTCTTCATCCAGTCCGTCAGCGCACGCAGGTTCCCGTTGAAGACCCGGAGGACAAAGATTGCCTGCCCGCGCGTCTCTTTCGAGATTCTGAGAAACGTCTCGACCACGTGCTCTCCGGCGGCCTCTGCCAGCGAATGAAGGCTGTACTCGTCACCCGCGGCCCAGTCGGGTTCCGGGCCATCGCCGAGCCAGAACATCGCCTTTGAGCGAACGAGCGGGCCCCGCTCGTCCGTCCGGTTATCCATCGCGTCAATTGCTTCATCGCGCAGCCGCGCGTACATGTCCGTATCATCGAGTGCCGCCACGCGCCCCTCGAAATCGAGCGCGGCCAGCTCACGCCACGCGGCAGTCCGCATCGGCAGCTCGTTGCACATCCCACAGATGTAGCCGGAACCGCGAGGGATGCACCCACCTGTGACGTCGTGGCCATCGTCGGCCATGGCCGCGAAGCGCTCGTGCATCAACTGACCGTCGTCATCACCCGGCCGACGCGGCCAGCCGAATGCGACCGAGGTATTGGTCATCAGCCGGTTGCCGCCTACCGAGCCGATCTTGCGCAGCAGGTTGCAGACCTTGTCAGCGTCCCCCTCGATCCCCAGCACCGTCTGCATGAGGCCGCCGCCGTTGTCGCGCACCACTTCGGCCATCCGGCAGAGTTCTTCCTCTGAAGAGAAGGTGCCCGGCACGGGGCGGCCGTCGGGAATACGGTGCCCTTCGACCCGCGAGGTCGAAAATCCGACCGCACCAGCCTTCATCGCCTTGTCGACGAGCGCAGCCATCTGCTCGATTTCTTCGTCCGTGGCCAGTTCGTCGACCGCCCGTGCCCCCATCACGTAGTAACGCACGGCACAGTGCCCGACCAGCCCCGTCACGTTGATGGCCGGCTCGCTCCTGGCGATCGCATCGAGATAATCGCCGTACTGGTCCCAGTCCCATGACAACCCGGACATGATCGCGTGCGACGGAATGTCCTCCACCGTCTCCATCATCCCGGCGAGCAATTCGCGGTGTTCAGGTTTGCACGGCGCAAACGTGACGCCGCAGTTCCCCAACAGAACGGTCGTGACGCCGTGCTGGGACGACGGAGTGACCATCGGATCCCAAGCGATCTGCGCATCCAGATGCGTATGCGCGTCCACGAAGCCTGGCGTGACGATGTGACCGGACGCGTCAATTTCGCGCCGGCCCTCGTACAGGTCCGGCCCGACTGCAACGATTTCCGTGCCGTTCACCGCAACATCCGCCGTGAATGGTTCGGCGCCGGTACCGTCAACTACCGTGCCACCACGAATCACGAGATCAAAGCTCATGTCATTCCCCGGTCAAATTCAGATCGGCCCGAAGCCTACTAGGGCGACGGCCGGGGTGCCACCTCACCAGGCGCGAACGCCCGCAAGCTGCTCACCCAGTGCCGTCAGCGTCGCGTCGCCCGGCTCCGGCATTTCCTGATTCGGCACGCCCTGCCGGACGGCCCACTCGGGCGGCATCCGCGTTTGCCAGAGCCGCGCCGTGACGCTTCTCGCTTCGGCGGCCGCGAGACCCATCGTGACGTACTGCGTGTAGCGCGGAACCCGGGCCCTGTTGACTTCGCTCGAATGCGGCAGGAGGCGGTGAAACACAACCAGCGATCCCTTCGGCCCGGGAACACGCACCACGTCGGATTCGACGAAACGAGGGCGCTGACGCTCGGGAGCGTTTGCATGGTGGGCTCGGTAGGCGGGCATGTGACGATAGATCGACGGCACGCAGCAGAACGCCCCCTGGTCCTCGGCGGTGTCGGTCAGGTACACGACTCCCTGGGTTGCCAGCCCGTCCGTCGTGAACGGATCGCAATCCCAGTGCAGTGCTGACCGGTGTTGATCGCGGTTCACATCCGGCGGTTTACGTGACACTCGGTCCACGGATACGAGCAACTCGCGCGAACCGTGAATCGCCGCAAACACCTCATGCACGGACTCGAGCGTGCGCAGGTCCCAGAGGGCTTGTGCGTGGTGCAGGGGAACGATCCCGTGGCCCACCTGCCGATCTTCGCGAGGTGGATGTGCCGCAAGGAACTGGTCCGTCGCTTCAATCACCGCATCGCATACCGGCTCCGGGACCACGCCTTCGACCACGACCACGCCATCCCGCAGGAACGCATCCCGCAGACGATCCGGTTCGACACCCGATTGCAGGCTCTCTACCATCCTCAGTTTCCACCCTTGCCGATTCCGCCCAAACCTTGCCCAAAGCCTATCTGACATTCGATCTCGGAACGACCCGGCTCAAGGTTGCCGCATTCGATGAAAGGGGCGCCTGCCTCGCTCAGGCCGCGGCGCGGCACGATGAGTTCAGGGAAGGCACGCGAACCTGGCAGTGCGCCGAGAACTGGTGGCGGGACTGCCTTGCGCTCGCACCGCGCGTGCTGCGAACCGCAGACCTGCGGCCAGAGGACATTCTGGCCGTTGGCGTTGCAGGTCGCGGGGGCGCGGGTGTGTTCCTCGATGCCAACGGGCGCACGCTCGCGGAACCCTGGTCCGACGATCGGCACGTCGATGCAATGCGCGAGCGGTTGAGCGAGCGCGGTATGTCACGCTACGCGGCGGCGCTGCTTGCAAAGCTCGACTGGTTGCGGGCGGACGACCCGGCGGCTGCGTCCCGGATTCGCTACGCGCTCTTTGCCAAGGACTACCTGGTGTATCAGTTCACGGGGCTCGCCGCGACGGATCACGCGTCCGGGCCCGACATTCAGGGCTGGACTCCCAACTCACCGGTCAACCTGCTCCCCGAGGCACGTCTGCCATGGGAAGTTGCCGGTGACTTGAGCCATTTCGCGGCCGCCGCGCTGGGCCTGAGGGAAGGCACACCCGTAGCCGTAGGCGCCCACGATGGCATCGCTGCGAACATTGGCGCGGGCGCCACATTGCCGCACCAATACGCCCTCACGCTGGGCACTCATGCGGTCGTGCGGACCGTCGTGCGCCAACCTTCGGCCGACAGCAGACGGTTCTATGCCTTCGGCAGCGACCGTCACGTCATTGGCGGCAACGCGCTCGCGGCCGGTCGCTCCCTAGACTGGTTCGTCGACACACTCGGCGACGGTGGCGGGGTCGAAACGCTGCAGCGCCTCTCGCGCGAGGCCAATGCCGTCCCGCCAGGTGCCCGCGGGGCAGGATGCCTGCCGTTTCTCGCCGGCGAGGCGGCGCCCGAACGTCAGCCGCAGGCGCGAGCCACGTTCACCGGACTCTCCGCTCACACGACACGCGCCGAACTGTTCCGGGCCACACTGGAAGGAACCGCGTTCGCGATTGCGGACATCGTGGACGAGGTCGTGGGCTGGTGCGGTGAACCGGAGCGGATCGGACTGACCGGCAGCGGCGTGCAGCTCACGCCATGGGTGCGCATCCTGTCCGCGGTACTGCGACGCCCGCTCGAAACGACCGACGCGGCCAGCGAGGGGCGCGGCATCGCCATGTGTTGCGCGGTTGCGATTGGCGCCATGCCGGACATCGATACGGCTGCGCGCAGCATGCTGCCGCCAACGACCACCGTGCACCTCCCGGAGTTGGAGACGGTCTATCGCGGGCTCCGCGCCAACTGGATGGATCTGAAACACCGGGTAGGCTCCGGCACGCTCGGGTGAAGGCAGGCTGACCGCCGGCATGCCCCCGGGCAGCCGCCAATTCCGCGGTCCGTTTCGACATCTGACCCTGCCGCACGTCGACCCACGCTTCCTTCGTCCCGGAGCCTCCGCTAGAATCGGCCGCCTTCACAAACCCCTCCGGATCGCGACGCAATCCTGCCCGGGCCACAGGGCGCACGGCGGGGACGACACCGAAACTCTGACATGAACGCCCCTAGGACAGCGGAGCCAGCAACCGCAAGGCGCGACGCACCCGATCTCTCGGAGGGTTCGCTCAGGGTGCTGCTGCGCCTCATGCCGTATCTGCGACAGCATGCGTGGGCGTTCGGAATCGGCTTCATCGGACTGTTCGCGGCCCGGATTTTCGAGGCCATGATTCCGCTTTACCTGAAGATGGGCATCGACCGGATCGCGGACGGCCAGACAGACATCGCCGAAGGCGCCATCACCCTTGACTCCGCGAGCGCCGCGCTGGCTTACCCCGCGCTCGTGATCGTGGCCTGTGTGGGCGCTCAACTCGTCATGACCATCCTATCCCGGGTCCTGATGCGTCGGGCCGGCATGTACACGGCATGGGACCTGCGCAACCGCGTGTATCGCCACCTTCAGCGCCAGGGGCCGTCGTTCTTCGCCACGTACAGCATCGGCGATCTCATGGCTCGCGCGATCAACGACATCTCACTCGTGCGACAGGTGATCGCCGGAACCATCCGAATGACGGTCGTGCTGATCTTCACGGCGATCGTCGGATTCGCGTTCATGGTCTCTCTGTCGTGGGAACTGACCCTCGCCGTGCTGCTGCCCATGCCGCCGATTGCCGTCATCGCGTACCTTTTTTCGCGACGGATCTATGTGCAGTCACACCGCGTGCAGGAGGGCTTTTCCTCGCTGTCGACCTTCGTACAGGAGAACCTCGGCGGCATACGCACCGTGCAGGCCATGGCCCAGGAAGGGCGCGAGGTCGAGCGCTTTGGCGGCGTGAACCAGGACTATGTGGACCGCAACCTGGCGCTGTTCACAACCTCCTCCCTGCTCGCCGCCCTGATGCCCGCCCTGGCGGCGCTCTGCACCATCATCATCCTCGGCTACGGCGCTTCGCTCGTCGCGAGCGGCGACATCACGCTCGGAACATTTGCCGCGTTTTTCAGCTACCTCACCATGGTGCTCTGGCCAGTCCGTGAGGCAGGCGCGCTTGTGACCCAGTGGCAGCGCGGCGCAAGCGGAACGGCGCGATTGTACGACATTCTCGATCACGAACCGGAGATCCGGGATACACCCACGAGAGAGTATCCCGAACTGACCGGCAAGGTTGAGCTCCGCAACCTCTGTTACCAGTATGAAGGGAAGAACAAATACGCGCTGGAGAACGTCAACCTGACCGTCGCGCCAGGAGAAACCATCGCTATCCTCGGTCGGGTCGGTTCGGGTAAATCCACACTGCTGCGGCTGCTGGTAAGACTCATCGATCCAACCGGGGGACAACTCCTTCTGGACGGCCATCCGATCGGCGGCTTCCCGCTCGCTTTCCTGCGTGAACGGGTCTGCATGGTGCTGCAGGACCCGTTCCTGTTTGCCGACAGCCTGGGCGACAACATCGCATACGACGACCCGACCCGTGAAGAAGTGGAGGTCCTCCGCTCCGCGGAAGCTGCGGCCCTCACCGATACGATCGATGAATTCCCGGAGGGTTTGTCGACGGTACTGGGCGAACGGGGCGTCACGCTGTCCGGCGGGCAGAAGCAGCGCACCGCCCTCGCGCGCGGTCTGATCCGCATGACCCCGCTGCTCATCCTCGACGACTGCTTCTCTGCCGTGGACACCGAGACCGAGGAACACATCCTCGCCGGGCTCAAGGGGGTTCGCGAAGGCCTGACCACCATGCTCGTGTCGCACCGCGTTTCGACCGCTCGGCACGCCGACCGCATCGTCGTACTGGACGAAGGCCGCATCGTCGAGTCGGGCACGCACGCGGAGCTGCTGGAGCAGAACCGGTTCTACGCCGAACTCGAACGCGCCCAGTCCCGCAAATCGTTCCTGGTTGAGCAGGCTGAGAACGACGACCCGGTGGCTTCGCAATGAGCACGATCAGCGAAACGGGGCCCACTGAGCCGAGCGAGGACCGCCAGACAGCGGCGCACAAGCGTCGCCTCGACCACAGCATCTTCGATGCCGAGATTCACGGGCAGGCGCTCAACCTGCAGTATCTGCGGAGAATCCTGTCGTGGGTCCGTCCCCACCGTCGCCTTGCGGGCATCAGCATCGGGTTTGTCCTGCTCGCGTCGCTGCTCGGCGTCCTGATGCCGGTGATCATCACGCGGGTCGTCATCGACGGCGTCATCATGGGGAATCCCGACGCCTCCATGCCGGACTTCGGGATGAACGACCTGAACGCGTGGGTGATGCAGACCACGGGTCTCGAACAGGTGTACGCCGCCTGCGTGCTGTTCGGCCTTTTCACCGCGCTGTGTCACGGCTTCTATCACGCGCATCGGGTGACGTTTGCGGAAACCGTCCTGAAGTCACTGCGCGACATGCGGCTCGACCTGTTCCGGCACCTCGAAATGCGCCCTTCGTCGTTCTACGACAAGGTTGCCGTGGGCCGCGTGATGACGCGTGTCACCAATGACATCCAGGCGCTGTTCGAACTGCTGATGGGCGTGGGCATGCTGATCGGCGAGTTTGTGCCGTTCTTCATCGCACTCACGATGATGTTCGCAATCGATGTCGAACTGACACTGTGGCTGCTGCTCGCGATCCCCTTCTTCGGCGTCATCACCTACTTCTTCCGGCAGTTCACCCGGCGCGTCTACCGGCTCATCCGCACGACGGTGTCGCAGCTGAACCAGAACCTGCAGGAGAACCTGTCCGGCATGCAGGTTGTCCAGCTGTCGAATCGCGAGGAGCACAACGCGTCCGTGTACGGCGAGATCAATGCGACAAACCGCAAGCACGAGTTGCGTGCGATCTACGTTGAAACCACCTACGGCGCGTTCACCGACAACATCATCAACCTGGCGTTGGCGGTCATCATCTGGGTTGGCGGCGGCAACGCACTGCAGAGCGCCATATCGCTTGGCAGCGTGATCCTCTTCACACAGTTCATCGACATGTTCATCCGGCCGATTCGGGCCCTTGGGCAGCAGTACAACATTCTTTTTCGGGCCATGGCGAGTGCGGAGCGAGTATTTCAGGCGCTCGACTGGCACGAACAGATTCGCGAACCCGAACATCCCGCCTCGTTCGAGGGACGCGTTGCCGGAAAGCTCGAATTCCGAAATATGACATTTGGCTACGACCCCGAACAGCCGGTCCTGCACGACGTCTCGTTCACGGTCGCGCCGGGTGAGAAGCTTGCGGTGGTCGGCCCGACGGGGTCTGGCAAAAGTACGCTGATTCGACTGCTCGGCAGGTTCTACGACTTTGCGGACGGCACACTCTTCCTTGATGACATCGACCTGAACCAGATTCCCTCGCTGGAGGTGCGCCGCCGCGTCGGGGTGGTCCTGCAGGACTTCCACATCTTTTCAGGCAGCGTACTCGACAACATCACACTCGGCGACGAATCCATCTCGCGCGAGCGGGCAATCGAGGCTGCCCACCTCGTGAACGCGCATCACTTCATCGAGGTGCTCCCGGCCCAATACGACGAGCCGCTGGTGGAGCGTGGGCAAAACCTTTCACAGGGCCAGCGCCAGCTTCTTGCCTTTGCCCGGGTCCTCGCCGCCGACCCGGAAATCCTGGTGCTGGATGAAGCAACCGCGAGCATCGACACCGAAACGGAACAACTGATCCAGCAGGCACTCCACACGCTGATGGAGCAGCGAACCTGCATTCTGATCGCCCACCGGCTGCAGACGATCGCTGAAGCGGATCGCATCCTTGTGCTGAAACATGGCGCGGTGAAGGAACTGGGTACGCACGACGAACTGATGGCGGAACGGGGCGTCTATTACACCCTCAACCAACTGCAGTTTCAGGACGTGACGCTCAAGCCTGACCAGGCCTGACGCGGCCCCTGCCCTCCTCGCCGCGCAGCCACGCCAAGGCCAGCTGCCCGATTCTGGACTAGGCTTCCATGAGGCTCCCCTCCGGCTCTCGCTGTGTCACGTTCCCGCCCACCTCTGCAGCCTCACAACCGCGAAGCAGTGGACGCGTGGTTACGGCGCCGCGAGCGGCTGACGGTCAGGAGCGCTTCTATCCGCGCGTGGTCGGCGTCCTGCTGGCCGCCACGGGGTTTGTCCTGCTCATGCACTCGGTGACGCTGGGATTTGCGTGTATGGAAACACGCGACTGGGCGCGTACGACGGGGATGCTGTATTCGGCGTCGTTGCACAGTGCGCTCGGACCGCAGCACGGATTCGTCGAGCCGCGGCTGACGTATGTCTACAGTGCCGGCGGCGTCCGCTACGAAGGAAGTCTCATCTCCAATGCCGACCTGCCGGTCTGATCGCGCACCGAAGCGCAGCGGTTCATCGACGAGCGTCCCACGGGCAAGGTCATGGCCGCCTTCTACGACCCTGAGGATCCAAGCGACGCGGTCCTGGTACGCGGCATTCCAGACACCTTGTGGCGGATGGCCGTACCCGCCTTTGCGTTCCTCTTCTTCGGCATCAGCATGCTGATGCGTGCCGGACGCCCGGAAACGACCTAAGCGGAACGCAAACGGCCGCCCTCCGGGCGGCCGTTTTTCGCGTCCCGACCCCGAACGCGCGGGGCTGGGTGACCCGAATCAGGACGAAGGGCGCGGAGCCTGGCGTCCGGGGCTCGCCGCACTCATGTCCATGATCTCGTCCTTGTGGGCAAGGAAGTCCTCGAACGTCGCCGAGTCGCCCAGTTTCACGCCTTCGTTGCTGTACATCTGTGCACAGGAGAAGTTGCCGCTCGACGCCTGGAAGACCATGCCTGTCGGCGCGTCATCGGTGCACATGAAGAGCACTGCGGGCGTCACCAGGGCAGGCGCACGTTCTGCGGGAGGATCGTCAGGGTCAAAGTCGGGACGTCCGGGGACGGTTGCCGTCATCCGCGTGGCAGCACCCGGTCCAAGACAGTTGATCCGGATGTTATGACTTGCGCCCTCGAGCGCAAGCACGTTCATGAACCCAAGCATGGCCATCTTCGCCGCGCCGTAGTTCGACTGGCCGAAGTTGCCCCAGATCCCTGACCCGGAACTCGTGCACACAATCCGGCCATAGTTCTTTTCGTACATGATCGGCCACGCGGCATGCGTCACGTATGCCGTGCCGTTCATGTGAACCTCCATGACGATGTCCCACTCGTCGAGCGTCATCTTCTTGAAGGACTTGTCCCTCAGGATGCCCGCGTTGTTGACCAGGATGTCCACCGTTCCAAACTCGGCAACCGCATCGTCGACGATGCTCTTTGCTCCCGCCTTGTCCGAGACCGACGCCTTGTTGGCGATCGCGACGCCGCCCTCGGCCTTGATTTCGTCCACGACCTTGTCGGCCATGTCGCCGCCGCCGTCACCGTGCACGCTGCCACCAAGATCATTGACGATGACCTTAGCGCCTCTGCGGGCGAACTCCAGGGCATGTGCTCGCCCGAGACCACCACCGGCACCGGTCACGATGACCACTTTGTTTTCGAATTCGCTCATCTGTCTCTGTCTCCGTCCGTGCCCGCCAGGGCGTACCTGAGCGACCCATGCCGCGGGCCGCCGCTGCCTTATATCACCCTTGCCGCAAATACTGCAAAACTGCGGGGCGCACACCACGCGTGCGGCGCGCGACCTTACCGCCGACGCCCGAACCCGGCGCGGACTCCGCAGACCCGAGTCCATCGGGCCCTCCCTGCGCGGATATCCGATCGGACGAACCAAACGGCCCGTGGCACCCTCGCCTGTTCGATCGTGTATAAGTGTGAGCTCATCTACCGACTGCGCAAACCAAGCACCATGTCACGCATCCTGTTGTCCGGCGGCCAGGTCTATGACCCCGCATCGAAGACCTTCAGTCGCGCCGACGTCGCGATCAGCCACGGGCTCGTTGAAGCCATTGGTACTGACCTCGAAGTGAGTGACGAGCATATCGACGCGGAGGGCCAGTACATCGCGCCCGGCTTCATCGATATGCACTGTCACGTGTTCAATCACCCGCTATTCCAGACCTCCAGACTCGAGGCGGACCGGATTGGCGTGCGACAGGGCGTCGCCTGCGTCGTGGACACGGGATCGGCGGGGCCAACGACCATCGACGCGTTCGAGACCTTCGTCCGCGACACCCAGCACACTCACGCGTATGCACTCTGCAACATTGGCTCACCTGGCCTGCCCGGCATCGACGGCGGGCACGCGAGTCGCCCCGAACTCGTCTCCCTGTCCGGAACGGTGAAGGCGATCGAACGGCATCCCGACTGGATCCTCGGCGTCAAGGTACTCGCCTCGTCATCGCACACGGGCGGTCTTGGCATCGAGGCCGTGCGGATCGGCCGCAAAGCGGCGGCGCTGACCGGCAAACCTCTCATGGTGCATATCGGCAACGCACCTCCGGTGATCGAAGAAATTCTCGAACTGCTGCGCCCGGGCGACATCGTCACGCACTCGTACCACGGCAAGGTTGGCGGCGTGCTTGGCTATGGCGGCACCGTCATTCCCGAATTCAGGGACGCGGTCGACCGGGGTGTCATCGTCGACATCGCCCATGGGCGCTCATCCTTCTCGTTCGACACCTGTGCCGCCGCGCTGGACCAGGGGATGCCGGTGCACACGATTTCGAGCGACCTCCACGGCGGAAACCTGAATCGCTACGTCGTGTCGCTCGCGCGCACGATGAGCAAGTTCCGACTGCTCGGCCTGTCACTGGAAGACACGGTCTACGCAGTCACCTGCAAGCCGGCCGCAACCCTTGCGATCCCGAACCAGGGCACCCTGGAAGTTGGCCAACCCGCCAACCTCACTGTATTCGCCGAAACTGACCGGGCAGTCGAGGTCGAAGATGCCGAGGGTGTCGTCCGCACGACCTCCGCCTGGATCGAGCCGCACCTGACGATCGTGAACGGACAGGTGCATTCGGTCAGCGAAACGCTCTAGTGTCCTGATTTGTTGACTGGTTGTATGAGCCGGCAGGCATGTTTTGTTGCTGACGAGGCGCGAGAACGAAGCGGGTCGGGAGCCCGTAAGGCCCGTCAGCGACTAAACAAGCGAGCGAATAAGCAACGAACCCGCAACTCAGGACACCAGGCACTCTTCAGGCGCTATTGCGCATAGGGGGTTTGTCGAGGAAGCACCACATGAAAGAGATTCCGATTCCACAGGTCATCAACGCCGCAGGGAAACTGACCGCGCTCGGTGGCTCCGCTCAGTCGGATACCGTCGCGAGCGCGTTGGCCGATGCTGCACGCACTCATCTTGATCTCGCCGCATATCGTGCCGCGGCGGGAGCGCGCATCGCCGAACTCACCGGGGCCGAAGCGGCGTGCGTCACCAGCGGCGCGGCCGCAGGGATCGCCATCTCGGTCGCCGCGCTCCTGACGGGTACAGACCCCCTCCGGGTCCGGGCTGTGCCCGCTCAGGACGGCGACAGAGGTATCGTGCTGCAGGCTGGCCACGCAGTCGATTTTGGCGCGGAGATCGTGCAGATGATCCGCCTTGGGGGCGGCAACCCCGTGATCGCGGGAAGCGCCAATTCTGTCTCCGCCGCGCTGCTCGACGCGACGCTCGCCACGCCCGGCATCCGGGGCTATCTGCACGTCATCTCGCACCACTGTGTGCAGGAGAACATGACGCTGTTGCCGGATGCGATCGAGCGCTGCCGTCGCCGCGGCGTGCCGGTCATCGTCGACGCCGCGGCGGAGGAGGACCTGCGCGCCTACATCGACGCCGGCGCGGACCTCGTCACGTATTCGGGTGGCAAGGCGATTGCGGGGCCAACGAGCGGCTTCATCGCCGGCAAGACCGCATACATCGACGCGTGCGAGATGCAGTTCCAGGGAATCGCGCGCACGATGAAGGTCGGCAAGGAGCAGATTGCCGGTCTGCTTGCGGCGCTCAACGCCTACGTCGCCCGCGATGAAGCACAGGTGGCAACGCACCTTGACGCCATCAACGCCCGGCTTCTCGACGGTCTCGCTGACATTCCCCAACTCCGCGCCACAACACGCGGCGATGAAGCCGGCCGTCACTTCTCCCGGGTTGTGCTGGCCGGTGAGTTCGACGTCCGCAAACTGGTCGGGTTTCTCGCCGCGGGCGATGCCGGCGCCGGCATTCCGCCGATCCGTACCCGCAACCACTTCCTCGACCAGGGTGTCGCTCTCATCGATCCCCGCGAGCTGCGCGACGAACACGTGGATCTCATCGTGCAGCGTGTCCGGTCCTTCTTCACTGCCTGATGTTCGACCATCGGCTGCGCCCCCTCGTCGATCGCCCGCTTCACGGACTGGCCCGATCACTACCCCTGACCGCCAACCAGGTCACGATTGGCGGATTCGCGACCGGGCTGCTGGCGGTCCCCGCGATCGCGACAGGCTGGTTCAGCCTGGCGCTCATCACAATTGGCCTGAACCGCCTGGCCGACGGACTTGACGGCGCGCTTGCGCGCCGTGACGGGCCGACCGATTTTGGCGCGTACCTCGATATCGTCCTGGACTTCCTGTTCTACTCGGCGGTGCCATTCGCGTTTGTCCTCTACAATCCGGCGAACGGCCCGTACGCAGCCTTCCTCATCTTCAGCTTCATCGCGACGGGCACGACCTTTCTCGCATTCTCGGCACTTGCCGCGCACCGGGGCCTGACGACCGAACTGAGGGGCAAGAAGTCGATCTACTACCTGGGCGGACTGACGGAAGGTTTCGAGACGATCGTGGCGCTCTGCCTGATGTGCATCGCACCGGCGTATTTCTGGTTGATTTCCAGCATCTTTGGCATCATGTGCTGGATCACGGCAGCGACCCGAATTGCCGTTGCAAGGGAGCAATTCAGCTGATGGATCTCACCGAACTCGAATCAAGACTCATACCATTCAGTCGCGCCATGTACGGCGACGACACGGCAGCGGTATCTGATGTCATTGTGATGCCCGGCCACGCCGGATTCGCGTACGGTTTCACGGTCCACTCAGGCGGGACCAGGCAGTCCTGGTTCCTGCGCATGCCGCCGCCCAATGTGAACTGGAAAGGCACCGCAGACGTTTTGCGCCAGGTGCAGATTCTGAACGCGCTGGACAGCACCGACGTACCGCACTGTTCGGTACGGTGGTCGGGGGACGACCTGCAGTGGTTCGATTGCCCGTACTTCATCGTGCCCCAGTTGCAGGGAGATGTCCTGCGGATTGGCCCGGATGAATGGGCTGCGAACCTCTCCGATGAAACCGCGCTGGACATGGGGCGGCAGGCAATGACGGCACTCGCCACGGTCCACAAGCTCGACTGGGAGGACGCGGTACCGGGACTCGGACCCGCAATTGCGTTCGAGGAAGACGTCACGCGCTGGGATCGGTTCCTCGAACGCGCTGCCGACCCCGAAGAACTGAGCGATGCGCCCGACGTCCGCTCGCGCCTGCTGGACACACTGCCGACGGACGCACCGCTGGGTGTATTCCACGGCGACTTCCAGACCGCCAATCTCTTCTACTCCTTCGACCACAGACTCCTTGCGGTGATCGACTGGGAACTCGTGGGCATCGGGGCAACGCTGAACGATATCGGCTGGATCTCGACATTCAGTGACCGTGAGGCGTGGGCGACCGGTGATGGCGTGCGGCCAACCTTCCTCGATCCCGAAACGCTCTGCGAGCTTTATCGGGAGGCTTACGGCGAGCCGCTGCCCGACCTCAACTGGTTCCGCGCCCTGGCGGCCTACAAGTTTGCAATCATTACGGGGTTCAACCTCAGTCTTCACCGTCGGGGCAAGCGAATCGATGAGTCATGGGAGCAGACGGCTCTGTCGATGCGGCCACTCATGCGGCGCGCCCTCGATCTGCTGGGCTGAGCCCTCCCGCCCGCAAACGCCGGGCTTCGGGCACACCGATTGCCGTCGCAACCACCGTACCGACGCGGTATTTTTCAGGTTCCCCAAACTCCGGGCACGCCGATGGACCTGGTTGCGCGGCGCTATTCCTATTCGAGGATCATTCACGACTACTACGAGAAAAACTGGAAGGACGAGAAAGGCTCTTCCAAGGTCACCATCGCGCGAAAGGCCGTTCTGGACTATCACGACAGTACCGAAATTCAGAAGAACGTGGACCCGGTGTTCAAGATTCCTGACGACGAAGCCGACTACGAAGGCGCCGCCAAGACCTGGACACATCAGATAGACAAGTTTTTCTCTCCGTATGAGACCGTGAAGCTGCCCTACTCCTTCGGAGACCACCTGGT
>PBVL01000214.1 GCA_002728675.1 Gammaproteobacteria bacterium | reverse complement strand
TACAGGAGCATTCAGGGCCCGGGCGCCCGCTACGAGCAGCTTGCGCGCCAGCACGCCAGCACGCCAGGCTGACGGACGTCCGGCAACGCGCGACGCTCGAGCCGCCGTGCGAACATATGGCTGAATCAGACAACGGTTGACACCATGCCGAACGAAACGATGGTCCGCTTTGGGTATCCGGAGACGCTGATCCGGGAATACGAGCACTGGACCGTGCAACTACGCGTCAATCAGGTGACGCTCGGATCGCTAATTCTGTCCGCGAAGGCCGGCGTTACGGCGTTTTCCGAGCTGCCAGACGCCGCATTCGCCGAACAGGCGCTGGCCGTTCGGGACATCGAACGCGTGCTGACTGAACTGACCGGCTACTCGAAGATCAATTACCTGATGCTGATGATGATCGATCCCAACGTGCACTATCACGTCTTTCCCCGCTACGAAGGGGAACGCGCATTCGACGGGATCAGCATTGCGGACGCAGGCTGGCCCGGACCACCCGCGCTGCCGAGCGCCACCACCCTGAGCGACGCCGACGCCCTGCGGCTGACGGCACATCTGCGCACAAGCTTCGGCGGCTGAAGCACTCGGTCTTGCGAGCGCAAGGCCGATGCGCCCGGGATTTTGAACGTCAGGCGCAACCCCTTAAACTGCCGGGCTGCACGCGCGCCATCTGCGCCAAAACACAACTTCTGGAGACCTTCGTGAGCAAATCCGAACAGCAGAGCAAAATCGCCAACAGCCCGGGCTTCGTGGCCGCACTGGACCAGAGCGGTGGCAGCACGCCCAAGGCGCTTGGCCTGTACGGAGTGACCGCGGATGCGTGGTCGAACGACGAGGAGATGTTCGAGGTCATCCACGCCATGCGGACCCGAATCGTGATGAGCAAGGCCTTCGGTGGAGAGCGCATCCTAGCCGCTATCCTGTTCGAGAACACGATGGACCGGGCCATCGACGGCAAGCCGACTGCAACCTACCTGTGGGAAGACAAGAACGTGATTCCCATTCTGAAGGTCGACAAAGGCCTTGCGGACGAGGCAGACGGCGTTCAGCTGATGAAGCCCATGCCGGATCTCGATGCACTCCTCGATCGCGCGAACGGCAAGGGCATCTTCGGAACCAAGATGCGGTCGGTGATCAAACAGGACAGTGCCTCCGGCATCGCAGCCAATGCGGCGCAGCAATTCGAGGTTGGCAGGCAGATTCTTGCAAAGGGACTTGTGCCGATCATCGAGCCCGAAGTCGACATCAACTGCCCTCAGAAGGCTGCCGCCGAAGACATCCTGCTCGAGTGCCTCATCGCCGAACTCGACGCGCTGGACACGCAGGTCATGCTGAAACTGACGCTGCCGGAGACGCCGAATCACTACAAGCCGTGCATCGAGCACGCGAACGTCCTGAAGGTCGTTGCGCTGTCGGGCGGCTACAGCAGAACCGAAGCGAACCGACGCCTTTCGGAGAACAACGGCATGGTTGCAAGCTTCTCCCGCGCGCTGACCGAAGGGCTTTCTGCGCATCAGTCCGAGGAGGAGTTCGATGCCATGCTCGACTCGTCGATCCAGAGCATTTTCGACGCATCCAACACGTAACCCAATCTGAACAGGCCCCGGGCAAGAGGAGCACAGAACCATGGCCAGAGCACATCTCGTATGCGGCGGATACCCCGCCGGCGCCACCGCAGGACATGACATGGACTACGCCCGGCGGCGTCTGCTGGAGTTGCTGGAACCCTGGCAGACAACCGTGAGCAACGACTTCACCGACCTCGCGAAGTACCTGCCACAGTGCGAACTGCTGGTCACCTACGTGGCCGGTCCTTTCCTGACGCCGGAACAGGCTGACGAAGTGGAGCACTGGATGGAGACCGGCGGACGCTGGGTCGCGCTGCACGGCACGAGCGGAGGCAAGGCGGCGCGCATACCCGACTCGAAGCGGCGCAAGATGGTCAGGCAGGAACACCATCGTGCCCTCGGCGCGTTCTTCCTCAATCATCCGCCACTTGCGCAGTTCACGGTCGACGTTGCCTCGTCGAGTCTGACCGAGGGCGTCCCCGCCTCGTTCGACGTGCAGGATGAGATGTACCTCATCGAGGTCCAGGACCCTTCCGTCGAAGTCCTGCTGACCACCAAAATGTCAAAAGACCCGTCCCCCGAGGGATTCGGTTTCGCCTACGACAAGGACACCTCCGTCGGTCCGGATGGCGAGACGCGCGTGTTGGGTTACCGGCGGCCCGTCGGCAAAGGCAGCGTGATCTACTACGCCCTGGGCCACTGCCACAGCCAGGCTACCAACATGCAGCCGATCGTCGATCCAAGTGTCTCGGACGACGGCAGGTCGCCCCCGCAGTTCCGTGGTCCATGGGCCTCCGAGGAGTACACGCAACTATTGCGCAACGCGCTCGCCGCCTGAGGCCATCGACCCGGTCGCGTGTGGAGGCAAATCAAACCATGCGCCTCTACCGCGACCAGCACCTACCGCGACCAGCCCAGGCCCCGCACGGTCAGGCGTCCAACGCCTTCAGCATGCGCTTCAGCGCGAAATGCCGGTAGCTCGCCTCCGCCAGACTGCGAACTTCGTCCCAGTTCAACCGCTCGTCGACGTTCAGGGAAATCCACCCGTTGTGGCCGGTGTAGCGCGGTATGAAGTAGCGCTTGTCGAAAGTGAGCGTGGCCTGCCTCTCCGGGCCCGCCCAGAACGACAGCGTCAGCGTCTCGTCCGCGTACATCGTGCAGAAGCCTTTCTTGCCAGCCTTGAACACCGGCTGCCCCCACTGCAGCCCTTCCACGGCTTCCGGGAACGCCATGCAGATGTCACGAAGCCTTCGAGCACCTCTTCCGGTCGGCCTTTGAGATAGGGGTTCAGATCGTCTGCGGTCGGTACGTACGCGGGCTCCTCGAAGGCGCCAAACGGCTCGATCTCGCCAACGAGACGCTTGGGCGCCACGCGCATGTAACCCCCTTCGAGCTCATGGTTGATCCTCGACGAGGCTGCAAGGCCCTGATTCAGGTGGATCCCCACCCACCCGCGGTGCCCCACGAACGGCGGCACAAAAAAGTGCGCTGGCTCGTTCTCGATCAGGACGATCTGATCGGGCACCGAGCGGTTCACCAGCAATGCGATTCGGCCGTCACCGTGGTGGTTGATCGAGTAGGTCGCGAACGTCTTGCCGCGCACCCGGAAGTTCGGTGAGCCGTGGGAGGTGTTGTCCTCCGCTTCCGGCAGGCGCAGGCACAAGCGCCGGACGGCGTCGTCAACGTCCTTGGTTTTCGGATTGGCCATCAGGTGGATCCTCCCTCAAAGGCATACTGTATTTTTGTCCAGTAGCACATAAGGTTCGCGCAGCGGATGTCGGGTGTTCGTGTAGGACGCTACGCGGGCGTCATGTGAGATGTTTACCGAGGAAGGCAGCGACCACCGGGTCCAGCGCACCGGTGTCGAACCCGGCACCCTGGCCATGCCCGCCGCCCCGGACGCGAACGAACTCGTGAGGCACGCCCTCACGCGCCAGCCCTTCGATGAGCAGTTCACTCTGATTGAACGGTACCAGCGGATCGGCGTCACCGTGGATGGCGAGAAACGGTGGTGCCTGTCGATTCAGCCACGTCAGCGGGTTAGCGACAGCGGCGAGGCCGGGATTGTCCTGGATGGGACCGCCGATCAGCCGTGACTCGGGCGAGTCCGCCTCATCATGGACCAACTGAGCCCCGTTTGGATGCGTGATCGAATGGGTGTCCATCTGCAGGAAGTCGGTCGGCCCGTAGAAGTCGACAACGGCCTGTACCGACGTGCCGAGCGGGTGCCCGGGTTCGCCCGGCTCGAACGTATCCACACCGTCGGTCACGCCGGCGAGTGCCGCGAGATGCCCACCCGCAGAGGGGCCAAACGCCGCAAACCGTTCCGCATCGAGTCCCAACCGGAAGGACTCCCGCCGGAGAAACGCGATGCCGGACTTGACGTCCCGAATCTGCGCGGGGAAGCGCGCGGTCTGTGACAGACGGTAGCTGAGCGCCGCCACAGCGAAGCCGTGCGCGGTGAGATGCAGCGGGCCGTTGGCCGCGCGTACCGACGTCTTGTCACCCTTCATCCATGCGCCGCCAAAGATGAAGACGACCACGGGCACATCACCATCCTGATCCGGCCGGTAGAGATCCAGCGTCAGCGCCTGGCCTTGCGGTCTGGCAAATTCGATATCCGCGGTCAGCGAGACTCCGGGCGGGAGCGCGGCCGGATGCGGGGTTTGGTCATTCATCCAGTGATCACTCTGCACGAGCGTCACATGTTGCCATGGATGCCGGGTGCGGCCGGAACCTGCTGGAGCGCTACCGCACTGACGCTGTATGCTCGCGGTCCCTCGTCACCACTGCCAGCGATCCATGAACTACGGAGATCTTTTTGCCGCCCTCGCCCGGGCCCTGCCGGACGACGCACCAGCACTCATCCACAACGGCACCGTCACCAGTTGGGGTGACATGAGCAGGCGCGGCAACAACCTCGCCCAGGCATTCCTCTCAGCCGGCGCCGTGACGGGCGACAAGGTTGCCTTCTATCTGCGTAACCACTCCGCCTACATGGAAACGCTCGCCGCCTGCTTCGCGGCCAGACTGACCCACGTCAACATCAATTACCGTTATGTCGAGGACGAACTGCTTTACATCCTCGACAACTCCGACGCGGTGATCGTCGTGTACGACGCGGAGTTTCGGGACCAGGTCGAGTCGCTGCGGACCAAGTCTCCTGATGTGAAACTCTGGCTGCAACTTGGCGGAGCGGAACCTCCGGAGTTCGCGAAGGACTTCGACACCCTAGCCAATGACGGCGACGGCAGCGAACTCGACATCGAACGCGCTGGCGACGACATGATCTTCCTCTATACCGGCGGCACGACCGGTATGCCAAAAGGGGTCATGTGGGAACACCAGAACCACTGGCTTGCCAACGGCCAGGGCGTCTCCAGCGCGCCCGACCGCAAAACGCCCCCGGCAAGCGCCGAAGAACACGCTGCAAACGTCGCAGCGAAAGGCGGGGGCCGCCGCTCCTACCCCGCCTGCCCACAGATGCACGGCACCGGACTCTTCATCTCGCTGACCGCGCTGACCAACGGCGGTGTCGTCGTCACGACCGACACGGCCCGGTTCGACCCGGTTGATGCCTGGACGATCGTCGAACGCGACAAGGTGAACGTCATGGCGGTCGTTGGCGACGCCTTCTGCAAACCGTTGCTGAAGGTACTCGACGAGGAGCCCGGCCGTTTCGACCTGAGCAGCCTGCGGCACATCATCTCGTCGGGCGTGATGTGGAGCCCCGAAGTCAAAACGGGCCTCCTGCGTCACCATGACGGGCTTGTGTTGATGGACACCTTCGGTGCATCCGAAGCAATGGGCGTCGGCTCCTCGACGACAACGAAGGACGCTGGCGCCAAGGTGGCAAAGTTCCGACTGGGTCCCAACGTCAAGGTGTTCACGGAGGACCACCAGGAGGTGCTGCCCGGCGGCGGTGTGTCGGGCTTCGTCGCCAAGGCAGGCGGCATTCCGTCCGGCTACTACAAAGATCCGGAAAAGACCGCCAGGACATTCCCTGTCATCAACGGCGAGCGCTATTCGATCCCGGGTGACTGGTGTCAGGTCGAGTCGGACGGGACGCTCACACTGCTCGGTCGCGGCAGCGTCTGCATCAACACCGCGGGCGAGAAGGTCTACCCGGAGGAAGTCGAGGAAGCACTGAAGACCCATGCCAACGTCGACGACGCGCTCGTCGTAGGTGTGCCCGATGACAAATGGGGGCAGTCGGTCACGGGCATCGTTCAGGTCGCCGACGACGGCGCGTTCGACGAGGAACAACTGCGCGCCCACGTCCGGACTGCGCTCGCGGGCTACAAGTGCCCCAAGCGGATTCTCGTGATCGACACGATCGGCCGCGCCAACAACGGCAAGGCCGACTACAAGCGCCTCACGCAGTTCGCCAGGGACGCGCTGGGTCTCGCCTGACGGACCCGTCTCTGGCTGACGTCGGTCAGCCGCTACCCGGTCGGTGCACTCGGTCAGCGCACTGGACACCCCGATCGAACCGCTCGAGGCTACGGCAGCAACTCCGTGCGCATTCAGCCGCGCGACCGGCACCCGAGCAACCAGCCTGTGCCGGCACCCGGCGAGAAGCACGCACGCACAAACGCGGTATGCTCCCACACGTCCGCACAGGCGGTCCGGAGCAGGGAATGCAGCGAGCCCACACGAACGAGAAGCTGATGACGGCACTGTTGCGACTCGCGTTCGCACTCTTCTGCATCACCCTCGCCGGCTGCGAACGCGAGGCCGAGGTCTACGCGCCCAACTATGACTTCCTCTCGCCCTGCGAGCGTCCATCGCGGGTCGCCACAACCGCCATCGTGGCGGAAAGTCTCTGCGGCACCATCGAGGTCCATGAAGACAGGGAACGCGCTGACGGGCGCTCGATCGATCTCAACATCATGGTGATTCCCTCCTACGACCGCCTGCCGGAACCCGACCCGATTTTCTTTCTCGCGGGTGGACCCGGCCAGGCTGCAACGGAGATGGGGCCGTTCGTTGCAATGCGCCTCGCCAAACTGCGCCAGGACCGCGACATTGTGCTCGTTGATCAACGGGGAACGGGCAAGTCCAACGCGCTCGACTGTGTACCTGAAAGTGACGCGCTCGAAGACATGACGATGTCCATCGAGGAGCTCCTGACAGAACAGCTGGAACTCATCCGCGAATGCCTGGACGGCCTTGACGCGGATCCGGCGCTCTATACGACCCCCATCGCGATGGACGACCTCAACGAAGTGCGCGAACGACTCGGCTTCGATGCAATCAACCTGTTCGGAATCTCCTACGGGACACGCGCCGCCCTGGTCTACATGCGACGCCACGCTGCCAGCGTCAGGACCGCGCTGCTGGACGGGGTGGCGCCCTTGACGATGGTGATCCCCCGGAACGTCGCGATTGACGCCAACGCGGCCTTCGAGTCAGTCCTGCGCGACTGCGCCGCCAGCAGCACGTGCGCCCGCGCGTTCCCCGATCTGGAGGCGGAGTTCGAAGGATTGCTCGCGGCGCTTGACCCACCGCCCGCCTTCAGATTCACGCATCCACGCACCGGCGAGCGGGAAAACGGTGTACTGCACCGGGTCATGGTGACGCGCATCATTCGCGGGGTGCTGTACGACCGCAGCCTGTCGTCCCTCATCCCGCTGGCCGTGCACCGCGCGGCCGCGGGCGACTATCAGCCACTCATCACACTGGGCCTCGCGTTCTACGGGGAAGAAAGTTCGATGAGCGTCGGGATGACCGCCTCCGTACTCTGCTCCGAGGACATGAACCTCGTCACGAGCGCGGGGGACGCGGACACGTGGTTCGACAACGAGATCTACCGTCAGCTCCAGCCCATCTGCGAGTTCTGGCCCAAGGGTACGGTCCCTGAAGGCTACTTCGCGCCGGTGACATCGAACATCCCGGTTCTGCTGACATCCGGCAAGCTCGACCCGATCACGCCGCCCGCCTACGCGATCGAAGCGATGGCAACACTCCCCAACTCCGAGCACATCATTGTTCCGGGCGTTGGGCACGGGGCTGTGTTCGACGGCTGCGTGCCGGACATCGTCGCGGAGTTCTTCGAGACCGCGGATCCCGGGAGCCTCGACATCGCCTGCGCATCCGATCTGAAGCGTCCGCCGTTCTTCACCCGCTTCACCGGCGCCTTCAACGACGGCGCGGCCCCGGACGAGAGCTGACCCGATGATCGAAGTGCAGAACGTATCGAAGACCTTTGGCGACGTGACCGCGGTCCATGACGTGTCCTTCACGGCCAGAGACGGCGAAGTCACCGGACTCCTCGGCCCGAACGGTGCCGGCAAGTCGACCACGCTGCGCGTCATCTACGGCGTCATCAAGCCGACCGGCGGCAGCGCTTCGGTTGACGGCATCAACGTGACCGAGCGCCCCCTCGAAGCGCAGCGCCGCATGGGCATCCTGCCGGACCGGGTTGGCCTCTACAGCCGCCTCACCGCGCGCGAGCACCTGCGCTACTTCGGCCGTCTGCAACACCTCGAAGCCAACTCGCTTGAGTCGCGCATCGATGAACTCGTCAGACTGCTCGACATGCAGGGTATCGCCGACCGTCGCGCGGAAGGTTACTCCCAGGGCGAACGCATGAAGGTCTGCCTTGGCCGCGCACTGCTGCATGAACCCGGCAACGTCCTGCTCGACGAACCCACGAACGGACTCGACGTGATGACCACGCGTACCGTTCGCGAGTTGATAGGCGAACTCAGGCGACGCTCGGTGAACGTGCTGTTCTCGAGCCACCTCATGCACGAAGTCGCACGCCTGTGTGATCACATCGTCATCGTGGCACAGGGCACGGTGGTCGCCAGCGGGACCACCGATGAGATTCGTGCCGCCGCCGAAGACGACAACCTCGAGGAGGCGTTCGTGAAACTGGTCGAGCGCTCCTACCTCAACTGACGGGACACCCATGCATCCAATCGCCACCGTGTTCCGCAAAGAGAGCATCGACGGACTCCGCGACAAGAAGGCGCTCATGTCCGCAATGCTGTTCCCAGTGTTCGGACCGGTGCTGATCTACTTCCTGCTGAACGCGATGATCAACATCCGGACATCAGGCGATGAACTCACCATGCCGGTTGTCGGCATGGACAACGCGCCGTTCCTCATGCAGTACATGCGTGAACGCGGGGTACGCCTCGAACGTTTCGACGGCGACGCAAAGGCAGCGGTCGAAGACCAGGCACAGGAGTTTGTGCTGATCATTCCCGATGCCTACCAGCAACAGCATGCCGACGGCCGCGCGGCGGTTGTGGAGCTTGTCTCCGACTCATCGAGGCCCGACGCCCAGTCGAGCGTGCGTCGCGTGCGGGGCATGATCCGCGGATACAGCCAGAACATTGCGGCGCTGCGCCTCATTGCCCGTGGTGTTTCGCCCGAAGTCATGCGTGTCGTCACAGTTGCAGACATCGAAATCGCGAGCAAACAACAGATCGCTGCGCAGGCCCTCACCTTCGTGCCGATGTACATCGTGCTGGCCGCATTCGTGTCCGGGATGGGCATTGCCGTCGATGCGACGGCCGGCGAACGGGAACGTTCGACCCTGGAAGCGCTACTGATCCACCCGGTGGACGGGGTCTACATCGTCCTCGGCAAGTGGCTGGCCGCCAGCGCGTTTGCGGCATTCGGCATGCTGCTGACGTTGATACTGAGTCTCGCCGCCCTATCGCAGGTGCCGCTCGAGCAGATTGCACTGACCTATTCGGTTCGCGCACCGCAGATTGCGGGCATGATCGCATCCACCCTGCCGCTGGCCTTCCTCGCAACCAGCATGCAGACGCTGCTTGGCATCTTCGCGAAATCGTTCAAGGACGCCCAGTCGTACATCGGCATCCTCGTGATGCTTCCCATCGCCCCGGCCATGATCACGATGTTCAACCCCGTCGTGACAAAAACCTGGATGTTTGCGATTCCGGGTTTCTCCCAACACCTGCTGCTGACTGACGTCATGGGCGGCAAGGAACCCGAGTTCATTGCCTACGTGCTGGCCGCGCTGACGACCTTCGTGCTGGCGATGCTGTTCGTTTCGCTGACGGCCCGTCTTTTCAAACGCGAGGCGGTGCTGTTCACTTGAGCTGCTCGTGAGACAAGGTGAGACCAACCGGAGGTGCACATGAAACCAGGCGGCTGCTTCTGCGGAACAATCCGCTACGAGATTGGCGACGGTGACTACACGACCGCCAACTGCCATTGCACGATGTGTCGCCGCACGAGCGGCGCACCCTACGTGACGTGGCTTGTCGTCCCGAAGGACGAGTTCCGGTACACGGCTGGTGAAGTGACCGTGCTCGAATCGTCCGACAGGGGCACCCGATACTTCTGCAATCGCTGCGGCACACCCGTCGCGTGCGTCACCGTCGCCCACCCCGATGTGGTCGACGTGACTCTGGGCAGCCTGGATGCTCCCGAAGCATTCACGCCAACGTTCGAGGTGTACACCGACACGCGCCTCCCCTGGGCCCATCAGCGGGACTGACGTGGAGATCTCGATCAGCGCTGCTGCGGACGGCGAATCGCCCGTCGATTTGCTCGCGGCCGCATCCGGTCTCTCGAAGACCCGCGTGAAGACGGTGATGACCAGGGGGGCGGTTTGGCTGCTGCGCGGGGGAACCATCCGGCGACTGCGTCGCGCCAAGGCGGCCCTGCGCCAGAATGACCAGGTCACGATGTGGTACAGCGAAGCGATCATCGACACGGTGGCGCCGCAGCCGGAGAAGCTCATCGACGAAGGTGCATGGAGTGTCTGGTTCAAGCCGGCCGGACTGCTCTCCTCCGGGTCCCGCTATGGCGACCACTGCGCCATCAACCGTGTCGTCGAGCAGTCCGAGGACCGGCCGGTTTTCCTCGTGCATCGCCTGGATGCACAGACGGAGGGGCTGATGGTGCTGGCGCACTCCAAACAGTCGGCCGCGGCCCTGTCCCGCGCATTCAGCGAGCGGCGCGTCCGCAAGCGCTATACCGCCGAGGTCGAAGGCAGCTTCAGCCAGGACCCGGTGCACGTCGAGACCCCGATCGATGGCCAGGCCGCGGAGACGTTCATCACCCTTGCACGCACCTCAGGGGCCAGCAGCATCATGGAATGCAGGCCCGTGACCGGCCGCAAGCATCAGGTACGCATCCACCTCGCGGGGCTGGGACACCCCCTCGTCGGCGATCGCCTGTATGGATCAACGGCGAAGCCGCCGTTTCGTCTGACGGCGCATCAGCTGGAGTTCCCGTGCCCGACTTCCGGAGAATTCCGCACCGTCAACCTTCCGCCGCGGCTGAATCAGTTCGAAGCCGATCAGTAGCTCATGTCGAGCCTGACCGTCGCTCCCGGTTCCGGCTCGAACTTCGCCTTGTCGTAATTCGGCTTCATCCTGGGCCGATACCCGTTGGAGAACGCGAAACCCTCCAGGAACTTCGGCGGGAAGATGCGGAAGTTGGGCTTGCCGTCGCCGTTCTCGTCATGCAGCGCCTGTGCGGCGTAATGCCCCCCTGCGGGAACGTCGAAGACCACCTCGATTCGCGCGCTGTCGGGCGAACGCGTCTCGCACCCGAACGCCTGGCCCATGTCGAGCCAATGCTCGCCGTTCCGGAAGAGGCACACGATCACTTCGCCCTTCCCGTTTGGCCGCACACCGGTCACTTCGAGCGTCAGCACCTCGCCGAGCGCAGTCAGCGGAGCGATGAGAGTCGCGAGCAGCAGGAGTCGATTCAGCACGGTATCCACCATTCACGCAGCCTCGACGAACCCGATCACCGCATCCGATCCTTCAGTCGGCGGCCGCCTGCGCCTCATCTTCCTCATCGTCGAACAGCGAATCGAAGAACCACCCCGCACCGGCCGGCTCTTCGAGCAGACGCTGTTGTCGTTTCGTCAATGTGAGTCCCTCGGGGGCGGTCACGCGCGCGCGTGACCAGACCAGTTGGGACGCGCAGTACTTGTAGAGCAACGTGCGGCGTTCGTGTTCGGCATGCCATCCCGCGGTGCCGTGCGTGGTTGCCTCACTGAAGAACGTCACGCTGCCGGCGGGTGCGACGGGGCAGATTGCCACATCGTCAACTTCGTCGTTACGGATACGCTGCGGCAGTTTGAAGTGGCTGTTGTGGCTGCCCGGTATGAGCCGGGTACCGCCGAGACCGGGACCCGAATCCGTGAGGTTGAACGTGGCGACCCCGAACCCGTGTACGGCCATGTGCGCGGGAGCATGGGAATACTGACCACGCTGTGCCTTGGAGAACGGCTCCGACACTCCGTAATCAGAATGCAGCCGACCTTTCGGCTGGCCCTTCCACATCCGCATGCAGAAGATACGATCCAGCCTGAAACAGTCACCCAGTTGCATGCGCATGACTTCCATGACCTGCGGATGATCCATGAGATCGACAAAAGGCTGCCCCCAATCCAGGAACCCGGGGCTGGTGCCGTGGGACCCGCCTGCCGCGCCAAAGCGATAGCCGTTTTCCTTCTTCGGCTCGCCGAGTTCCTGTGCGTCGACCAGCGCGTTCAGTTCGTCCACCTGCTGCGACGAGAGGACATTCTCGATCACGAGATAACCCTGCAGGTCATAGAGGTATTGAAGATATTCGAGTCGCTCGTCCAAGGCATGCCCCTCCACTTACGTCGCTTCCGACCTTAGCACAGTGCCCGGGGCCGCCTGACCGGCGGGGCACGGGATGACCTGCGCGCGCATAATGTCCCGGAACGCGAACGCACCGTCTCGTGGAGGAGTCATGGAAGACCGCGGCCGCTACTTCATCAGCCAACCCGAAGTAGGCCCCCATCCGCCCTACAGCAACTACCCTGACGCGTTGCTCAGCGCGATGCAGATCGCCCGGACCATCGGTCCAAAAGGAACCATCTATGAAGGCGACATCCGCATTACCCAGTTCCACCTCGCGCCCGGCACGCACTACCCGGCGCACGCCCACCCGCACCCGGAGGTCTACATCTTCATGGGCGGCGAAGCCGAGTGTGAATGGGGAGATGAACGGTTCATGGCAAGAGCAGGTACCGTGACGCACTGCCCGCCCAATCTGCCTCACGCGATGACAGTCACGAGTGACGAGCCCCTGCGCGCCTACATCATCGGCTGGGCGCCCGGTGGGGATCAGGACGTGCTCAACAGCCCGAGCACAATGCTGTAGACCTGACCATCGTCAACTATGGAGGCCGCATGATCGAGGTACTGCCCGACATCTATGTCGTCCCGGCAAACGACCGGAAGGGCTTTGGCTACTCACACTTCGTGCGTCGGACATCGGGCAACGTCCTGCTGCCGCGTCTGAAGCAGACACTGCTGACCGACGCATACGACGAAATGGAAGCGGCCGGCGGGGTGAGCCTCGTGCTCATCAGCGACCGGCATTTCGGCGGCCCGGGGTGCAGACGATGCGGCGCGCACTTCGGCGCACCCCTTGTCGCGAGCAGCGTCGAGGCTCGGGCCATCGGTACACGCTGCAAAGTGGACATTGCGCTCCCATTCGAGCCGCAAACGATCGACGGCACCGACATCGAGGCGATCCCGACCCCCGGCCACACCGCCGGGCAGATGGCCTACCTCATTCCCGTTCAGGGCAAGCGCTGCCTCTTTGCCGGCGACTTCGCGTACCGGTCGGGCGGTGCCTGGCGCCCCGGCAGCAAGAGCCGCCGGGCGATGATGCGCGGATTCGCCGCGCTCGAGGGCGTAGCGTTCGACTACTACGTGGGCTGTGCAGACTACGGGGAGGAGACTTCCTTCGTTGCCGCAACTTCGATCGACGAACTGGCCCAGGACATCCTCAGTGCCTGTACCCGGGCCTGACGGACCGATAAGGAACACACCATGAAAGCAGGTTTCATTGGACTCGGCGGCATCGGCAAACCGATGGCCATGAACGTCGCACGAGCAGGCTTCGAGCTGACCGTGACCGACCTTCGCACGGAGGCGGTACAGGAACTTGTCGCAATCGGCGCGCACAGCGTCGCAACGCCGCGCGAAGTTGCCGCCGCATCCGACATTATCTTCGCCTCGCTGCCCTCCAACGCCGCGAGCGAAGCGGTCGCGCTCGGGCCTGACGGCGTTCTGGCGGGCGCGACGTCAGGCGACATCTATGTCGAACTGAGCACCATCAGCCCGGACGTCGTGCATCGCATCTGCGACGTGGCGCGCGACAAGGGAGTCAGCATGCTCGACGCACCGGTGAGCGGAGGGATCAAACAGCGCAACGATGGTGAGCTGTCGATCATGGTTGGCGGCGATGCCGAAACCCTCGAACGCGCACGTCCGGCCCTCGCCGCGTTCGGCAAGCGGATCTTTCACGCCGGTGATTCAGGGTCGGGCGCAACCGTGAAGCTCATCAACAACCTGCTCGCTGGTATCAACATGGTCGCGACGATGGAGGCGGTCACGTTCGGCGCGAAGACGGGGCTCGAAGTCGAGACCCTCAAGGAAATTGTCCGCGCGAGCAGTGGTAACAGCGGTCTGTTTGCCGGGCTCGTCGACTCGATCATGACGCGCGACCCCCAGCCCGCGCCGGGTCAGGTCGCGAGCCAGGGGCTGCACACCATCGGCAAGGACGTCCAACTTGCGGCCGATCTGGCCCGCAGCGCCGGCGTGCCGCTCCCGCTTGGCTCCTCCGCCGTACAGATGTTCGTTGCTGGACTGGCGCGCGGCTGGGCCGATCACGAGTACTGGGCAATCATGCAGTTGTTCGAAGAGTTGGCGGGGGTGCAGGTGCGCCCCGAGCTTGGCGACAGTTGACTGATTCTCGCGCCCTGAGCGGGCTGCGAGACTGACGAGGCCGACTCATTTCACGGCGCGTGACTGGACGTAGTCCAGTGCTTCGTTCAAACCGGCGGCGACTGCATCCGGATGGGTCAGCCATGGATAGTGGCCTGCGCCAGGGATCTCCCGGTAACGCCCGTGCGGCAGCAGTTCCGCAAGTTGCCGCATCGGCCAGTTCGGGCGGATGTCCATGCCCGCCCCCAGCAGCGACACCGGCATCGTGAGGTCTGCCAGGCGGCGAAAGACGTCAGGGGACTTGATGAACGCCTTCCACTCGCGATTAAGTTGCGTCAGCACTTCGGGGTCAGAGTCGAAATGCAGATCTCCGGTCTGGTCACCTCCCGCTGCAAGGCTATCGTCGTAGGCGCGGTGCCAATCCCGGTCGTTCATGAAGTTGCCGCCGGCAATGCCGACAATTCCCTCAACGGTATCAGGCCGGTACATGGCATAGGCGAGTGCAAGGTTCGGGCCCGCGCTGTGACCGGCAAGCACCCAGCGGTCAACGTCGTAGCTGGCCCTGATGGATTCGAGGTCGGTCATGGATATCGCAAGGTCGTAGTTGCCATCGCACGTTGACCGTCCACAGCCGCGCGGTTCGAAGCGGATCATGGTGCGGCGCCCGCCCAGCATGTCAGCAACGGGCTCCAGATAGTCGCTGCAGGCGCTGCCGTTCAGCAGCAGCAGGGGCGGCTCGTCGCCGGACGCAACCGTCCAGAGACGGGCACCAGCGGACGCGATGTAGCGTTCCATGCGCGACTGCAGACAGACGTGGGCGGGCTATGGTGCCGGCAGGTCCAGGATCGCGCGTTGCAGCCGATCGAAACGGGCGTGCGTCACCGGATCCAGCGCGGCAAGCACATCCATCTGCGTCGGCCGGTGCGCGCGTGTAAAAAACGCGTGCTGGGCCCTGCGGAGCTTGCTGGAACGGTTCTGTGTACCACTGTGCCAAAGGTGGGCGTTGTAGACGAAACAGCTCCCCGCCTTGCCCAACACGCGCTGCTCCCCCGGAACCGATGCGTTCAGGTCGCGGGGTGCGCCATCCACGCGTGATCCGGACGGGTGCTCAGCCCACCGGTGACTGCCCGGTACGACACGGGTGGGGCCGTTGTCTTCGGTGAAGTCGTCGATCAGCCAGATGGCATTGACGTTCTCCGGCGTGTCAGCACCCCAGCCGAAGTCCGCGTGTACGTTCTGATGCCCGTAGCCCGGCAACGGACAGTGGTAGTTGGTGCTCGAGTACTTGAACGAGGTCCCGAGGATGTGCCGCACGACCGCGAGCAGGCGCGGGTGGCTGAAGAACACGTCGAGCAGTCCGTCCCGGTTCATCGACTTGATGACGGTGCCCGAAAGACGGCCAATACCGTGCATCTGCGACACCTCGCGCCCGGACTGATCGCCTTCTGCGGCAATCGCATCGTCCATGCGATGGCGAATCGCCTCGAGGTGATCCGCTTCGATCAATGGCCCGAGATTGACGTACCCGCGCTCGTCGATCTGCCGTCGCTCATCCGCGGTGAGAATCGGGTTCTGCGGGTCACGCAGGCCAAGCTCGTCAATCGCCCAGTCAATCTCGGTGGGCGCGAGCCGCTGTCGTGAGCCCGCGAGCAGCCGCATCAGCAACGTCTCAACACCCTCAATGACATCCGGAGGCCCTTCCCCAGCCTCAACAAAGCCCCTGAGCGCCGCGAGCCGCGCCGGGTCGTCACCTGCCGAGCGCCAGAGCCGGGTGGCCGTCTCAACCACGCGACAGCGCGTCTCGCGTACCTCCGGGGCGATCACATTGAGATGCGGCTCAGCGAGATCGTCAGGGACCTCGTCGATGTGCCCGGCAGCAAGGTAACGGGAAACGGCAGCTTCAACGGCCATCTCGGCACTCCGATCGAATCTCGGCCGACTATGCCGCAGCGGGCTGAAAAATGCATCGGCGCCCCGGCGCGCGGCCGGCCGTTGCGGAGTCCATCGCCCCCGCGCCAAGATGACCTCAGTCTGCGCCCCGACTTGCGACGCCACCCTGTGCGGCTGGGTTCGCAGCGCGAAAGCCGGATTCCACGACCCGACCCTGTCGCCGCACGGTGTTACGAGCGAGGCGTCGATGCTCGCAGTTGCCTGCGGTGCGGGCGGGAATGCATATGGCGCGACCTGGGCCCAGCGGCTTCGTGATGGAGTGGTCCAGCGCCGCGATCAGAGTTCCCCCGCCGCCACACGTTGACCGTACTCCTGAACGGTGATCAGCCCCGCCTCTTCGGCCCTGGCGCGGTCCGCATCACCCAACACGTCCTGCATCAGATCAATCCGCTTCCACAGCGCGAGTCTGGCGGTCCCGTCCTCCGCCGGAAGGTACGGTGATTCCTCCATGGGGGTCATCCTGTGCACGTAGCGGGGGCAGTTGACCCACACACGTTCGACCGCCACCTCGACGACCAGAATCGCTCCCGGATAGCTCGCGACGACTGGCCCCTCGCGCAGCACCTTCGCGGTGCCGCGGACACGCAGGCGTCTTGGCGCCTCGAAATCGATGAAGAGCAGACCAACCTTGGTGTTTGCCTCGATGTTGCCCACCGACATGAACATGCCGTTGCCGTCGTAACTCGGGAAGGTCAGGGTCTGGCCGTCAACCACGCGGACAAATCCCGCCGGACCGCCCTTATACGACGATGACGGGAACCCGTGTTCGTCCGTTGTCGAGAGAAAGAACATGTTCCGGGACTCGACGAAGGCTGCATCGGCGGTCCCAATGGAGTCCGTCATAGTCGCCTGCAGTCGGTCGGCGAGCGCCTCGGTGCCGAACTCGGCCTGCAGCTTCCGCTGGGCGGGGGTGTAGAAGTCCGGCATGGTGGTCCTCCGGGAGAATGCTGCGCCAGGAACTGCGCCGTCTTGATGGGCCGGGATCCCGTCACGCTCAGACAAACCGGGCAGACCAGCGAATCCTGGGCGAACGACAAGGCCGCCTCCACTATACCCCCGGCCGGGCCCGGAAACCGGAGGCGGGGTGGCAGCAGCAAGCGGGTTAGAATGCGCTTTCAGCTCGCCCGGACAATTCTGCCCAGCGCATGGCGATGAGCCATCCCGGTATGCCCCTGACAGCCGTCGCCCTGACGGCACTGCTCGCATGGATGGTGGCCGCCGACACAAGCGGTGAACCTCCGGCCGATCCCGGCAGGGACGCGCAAGGGCCGCGCGCTTTCCACACGGACTTCCAGTTCGCGCGGCTGCAGCACAGCACGGATATGGGGCGCGTTTGGGGACGCGAACGCTGGCTGACCGACTGGCCGGAAGCAGAGCTCCACCTGCTTCTCGGTATCAATCGCATCACCCGGATCGACGCCGCCCACAGCGGCCGCCTCGTCTCGATCATGGACGAGGACCTGTTCGACTACCCGTTCCTGTATGCCGTCGAACCCGGACAATGGCGGTTCACAAAACGAGAAGCGGCGCGCCTGCGCGACTACCTGCTGAGGGGTGACTTTCTGTTGGTGGACGACTTCCACGGTTCCTTTGAATGGCAGGGTTTCGCGACGGGCCTGCGCCAGATATTCCCGGACCGGCAAATCGTGGAGATCCCACGCGACGATTCCCTGTTCCACACGGTCTACGACCTGCCGGAACCCACGCCGATCCCCGGCATCGGCGCCGCCCTGAGCGGCGTGACCTGGGAGCGGGATGGAATGACACCGCACTGGCGCGGCGTCTACGATGACGAAGGGCGACTCATGGTCGTCATCAATTTCAACATGGACCTGGGCGATGGCTGGGAGCACGCGGACGTGCCCGAGTATGCGCTCAGGTACACCGGCGCAGCATACAGACACGCGATCAACTACATCGTCTACGCGATGACGCATTGAGCGATATCCGAGCCCCGGGAGACGTCGGTCACACGCAGCATCCAATCGCGCTCATACTCATCGCCATCGTACTCATCACATCAGGGTGCAGTCCCGTGAAAGAAGATCAACCTCGCGTCACACTCGACACCGGGCTCGGCAGCATCACCGGGCTCCGTCGCAACGGCGTCATGCAGTTCCTCGGCATTCGATACGCAAAGGCGCCAGTGGGTGACCTGCGCTTCATGCCGCCCGTGGCGGCGGGTGGGTGGGCAGGGACCCTGGATGCGACGACCTACGGCAACTGGTGCCCCCAGCAGGGCGGTCTTGCCGATGCGATTGGCACAGCCGACCGACCCATGAGCGAAGACTGTCTGGTACTCAATGTCGTAACGCCGGCGCAGGACGGCGAAGCGCGACCGGTACTCTTCTGGATACACGGCGGTGGCCACCAGGAAGGGTCGGCCAACGACTACGACGGCTCGCGGCTCGCCGCCCAGGGCGACGTGGTGGTGGTGACGATCAACTACCGCCTCGGGCTGCTCGGGTACGCGGGCCTCTCGTCACTGGGTGAGCAATATGCCGGCGCGGAGAGCAACGGTTACCGTGACCAGATCCTCGCCCTCGAGTGGGTGCGCGACCACATTGCCGACTACGGCGGCGATCCGGGCAACGTGACGATCTTCGGCGAGTCCGCGGGTGGCCACTCGGTGCTGGCCATGCTCGCCTCACCGTCCGCCGACGGCCTCTACCACAAAGCAATTGCGCACAGCCCCGGTGACATCGCGATCCCTTCGGAAGACAAGGTGCCCGCGCTTGCCGAGGCCCTGGGTGTCTCGCGGGATGCGCTTGGAGCAACGCTGCGAGATTTGCCGGTCGGGAAACTCCTCGAATTGCGCGAACTCGGCATGACCGCGGGCACCATTGACGGTGTGGTCGTCACGCGCAGCAAGAACGAAGCCATCGTTGGCAGAGGGATGTCCGGCGTCCCGCTGATCGCGGGCTCGAACCGGGACGAAGGCACGTTGTTTTCGGTGCTTGTGCCGGAGTCCCTTCACGCGGCAATGACCACGGGGGCCGCTGACATGGTGACGGGCGGAGGGGATGCCGAACGCTATCTCGCCGCGATGACCTCCGCCCACCCTGAAGATGCGTCCGCACGGTTCGAACAGATATGGGCCGATGCGTTCCTCGCCGTGTCGTTAAGCGCGGCTCAGCGTGCCACCGCGGCCGGGCCAGGTGGCTGGCTGTATCGATTCGACATGGAGTCGACGGTGCCTTTCCTCGGCAGTCGGCTCGGAGCCACGCACGCCGCGGAAATCACCTTTACCTTCAACACCGTGGGCGACGACTCGCTGCTGAATCTCTACGACGGCGACGACCCGGACGTGCGCAGGTTGGCCGAACAGTGGTCGAACACCATCATCGCGTTTGCACGTACCGGCACCCC
>PBVL01000213.1 GCA_002728675.1 Gammaproteobacteria bacterium | reverse complement strand
CGTCCTGTTCATGGCACCTGCGCGAACTCGCGGCGGGCAGCAGCTTCAATGTCGAGGTGTACGAGATCCACGACGAGGCCGCGTTCCGGAAGCTCATGTCCGAAATCCCGCTGAAGAAGCTGTCGGTCCGAATCAACGACAAGCCGGAGACTCTGCTGGTTGGCAAGTACCCGTACACCAGGGGCAAGGAATGTGAACTCGTGATCCGCGAAGGACGCGTGGGCACGCTCCGCGGTGACGCCATCGACGACAGCACCAGCTCGGATGAGGTGTTTCACGAGGTGGTGATGAATCCGAAAATTCTTTCCCACGTGCTCGATCAGTTCCGCAAGTCGGCCTGAACGCCGCGGCCCGTACCATAGGGCCAGAGTCTCAATCATGCTAATATCGCGCGCCCCGGAGGCAGGGCCTCCGGGCGTCATCTCGTTCGCAGTATTCTCGTCACAGCTTCTCCTCAACAAAGGGCCGGGTCTTGGGCAAAAACCTATTTCAGAAAGTCTGGGACGCACATCAGGTGCGGCCCCTTGCCAGTGGTCAGTATCAGGTGTTCATGGCACTGCACCTCATTCACGAGGTGACATCCCCTCAGGCGTTCGGAATGCTCCAGGACAAAGGGCTCTCGGTCGCCTATCCGGAACGCACGTTCGCAACGGTTGATCACATTATTCCGACGACCACGCAGGTGCGGCCGCTCGAAGACGACATGGCGGAGAAAATGATCGCCGTGCTGTCAGACGCCACGAACGAGCACGGCATCGAGTTCTTTGCGCCCCAGTCCGGAGCACAGGGGATCGTTCACGTGGTCGGCCCGGAACTCGGCCTGACTCAACCGGGCATGACCATCTGCTGTGGTGATTCCCACACGGCCACTCACGGCGCCTTTGGCACGATCGCACTTGGGATCGGCACGAGCCAGGTACGGGACGTCCTGGCGAGCCAGACGCTCGCGATGGATCCCCTGAAGGTGCGCCGGATTCGCGTAGAGGGTTCCCTCGGCACCGGGGTCACGGCCAAAGACGTCATCCTGCACATCATCCGCACGTTCGGCGTGAACGGTGGCGTGGGCTACGCCTACGAGTATGCCGGGGCGGTCGTGGACAACATGACCATGGAAGAGCGGATGACGCTCTGCAACATGAGCATCGAGGGTGGCGCGCGCTGCGGTTACGTCAATCCCGATGAGACGACGTTCGAATACCTGAAAGGACGGGAGCGGGTGCCGACAGGCGCTGACTTCGATGCGGCGGTTGCGCGCTGGGAGGCATTCGCGAGCGATGCGGACGCGACCTGGGACGATGAGGTCGTCATCCAGGGCGCAGACATTGCTCCCACGGTGACTTGGGGTGTCACGCCGGCACAGGCGATCGGCATTGACGAGACGGTGCCGCATCCCGAGCAGGCTGAAGACCCGGCTCTCGCCGGCGACGCGCTCGCCTACATGCAACTGGACGCCGGCGCACCAATCAAGGGGACGCCGGTCAACGTCGCATTCATCGGGAGTTGTACGAACGGCCGGCTGTCGGACTTCCAGGCCGTTGCCGGGGTCATTGAAGGTCACAAGGTGGCCGAGGGCGTGCGCGCCATCGTTGTGCCCGGATCGGAAAAGGTGGATGCCGAGGCGCGTGCGCTCGGCCTGCACGATGTCTTCGAGCGGGCGGGTTTCGAATGGCGGATGCCGGGATGCTCGATGTGTCTTGCGATGAATCCGGACAAACTCGTGGGTGATGAACTCTGTGCATCGAGTTCGAACCGTAACTTCATTGGGCGGCAGGGTTCGCCCACCGGCCGCACCGTGCTCATGAGCCCGGTCATGGTCGCCGCCTCGGCGATCAGCGGGCAGGTGGCGGACGCGCGCGAGGTGTTCGGCCTGCGCGGCTGAACGAACAATCAGGAGGATCGAAGATGGCGGGTACACAGATCAAACGCGTGGCGGGGAAAGGTGTCTACGTTGCGGGCAACGACATCGACACCGATCGGATCATTCCGGCACGTTTCCTGAAATGCGTGACGTTCGACGAACTTGGCCCGAACCTGATGCGCGATGAGCGCTTTGACGTTGACGGCAATTCCAAAGGCCACGTTCTCGACAAGCCTGAACACAAAGGTGCCAATATCCTGCTGTCAGACGACAACTTCGGCTGCGGCTCGAGCCGTGAGCATGCACCCCAGGCGCTGCAGAAGTTCGGCTTCGACGCGGTGATCGCAGGCTCCTTCGCTGAGATCTTCCACGGCAACTCCACCACGCTGGGTATTCCCTGTCTCGTGATGGCGGACGCTGACCGGGCACGGCTGGCTGAATTGCTGGCTGGCGATCCGGAAGCGGATGTCGTCATCGATCTCGAGGCGATGCAGGTGACATGCGCCAACAACGTTCTCGACGTGACCATGAAGGAAAGTGCCCGCGAAGCGTTCCTGGCCGCCGCCTACGATCCGCTCGACGAGTTGTTGTCGGGCATGGATGACGTGGCGGGCGTGGCTGCGCGTCTGTAGAGACCCGTTATCGTGCGCAAAAAGATCGAGATCTACGACACGACCCTGCGGGACGGCAATCAGGGCGAGGGTGTCAACCTGTCGCTTGCCGACAAGCTCGACATCACCGCCGCGCTGGACGACATGGGGGTCGACTTCATCGAAGGCGGCTGGCCTGGCTCGAACCCGAAGGACATCGAATACTTCCAAGCGGTCAAGGACGTTGAGCTTCGCACCGCCAGAATCAGCGCGTTCGGTTCGACACACCGGGCCAACATCGACCCGGCGGACGACTTCTTCCTGACCAAGCTTGTCGAGGCCGGGGCGGACGTCACGTGCATCTTCGGCAAGGCGTGGGACCTCCATGTTGACGAGGCGCTGCGCGTCACTGGTGACACCAACCTCGACATGATTGCGGGCTCGGTGCGATTTCTCGCCGAGGCGACGGGGAAACCCGTGTTCTTTGATGCCGAACACTTCTTCGACGGCTTCAAGAGCGACCCCGGTTATGCGCTCGCGGCGTTGCAGGTTGCCGTGGAAGCCGGCGCCGAACGCGTTGTGCTCTGCGATACCAACGGCGGCGTCCTGCCGCACGAACTCGCCCACGCAATTCGCGAGGCGCGACGTGAGATTCCGCGTATCAAGCTCGGCATTCACGTCCACAACGACGGCGGTCTGGCAGTCGCCAACACGCTGCGCGCGATCGAAGAGGGTGCGATCCAGGTGCAGGGCACGATCAACGGCGTGGGCGAACGGTGCGGCAACGTGGACCTCACCTCCGTACTCGGCAACCTCGAACTGAAAATGGGGTACCAGTGTCTGCCGGAGGGCAAGATCGAGGGCCTCACTGCGCTCAGTCGGTCGGTGTGGGAATACGTCGGAATGCAGGGGCCGCTCGGACAGCCTTTTGTGGGGCCGGCGGCGTTTGCGCACAAGGGCGGCGTCCATGTGTCCGCGGTTCAGCGCAATCCGGTGACCTACGAGCATATTCGGCCCGAGGAAGTCGGCAACTCCCGCAAGGTCCTGATCAGCGAACTCTCCGGGGGTTCGAATCTGCGCGCGAAGCTTGCCAACCGGTATCCGGAACTCGGGGACAACGATCTGGTCAAGGCGATCCTCGAGGATGTGCAGGATCGTGAACACGCGGGCTACTCTTTCGAAAACGCCGACGGCAGCTTCGATCTGCTGGTCCGCCAGCACCTCGGGCGGTTTTCGCCGGCGTTCCTCTCGGAGTCGTACACATTCGTCTCGACCCGCGACCACACGGACAGCGATGCGGATGACCCGATCACGGCCGTGGTCGAGGTCCGGATTGGCGACTCGCTCGAGATGCAGGCGGCACGGGGCAACGGCCCCATCGACGCGCTGAACAACGCGCTGTCGCGTGCGCTGCGCCCTCATTTCGAGGTGCTGGCGGGGCTGCACCTGACCGACTACAACGTGCGTGTCGTGAATTCGACAGAGGAATCGGCCGCGCGGGTTCGCGTTTACATCGAACACTCGTTCCAGGGACACGCTTTCGCGACCATGGGGGTCGATGTCGATGTCATCAAGGCAAGCTGGAATGCACTGGTCGAGGGGTATCAGTACGCGCTCATGGAAAGTGCCGACTTCGGTACGGAGCTCAACGAAATCAAATCCTGAGGTGATCCGGGCATCCGGTTACCTCCCGCGCGTGTGCTAATGTGCGCCCGCTCAATGTTACAGGCGGACAGAGCCTTGCGCCGCGACGCCGCTCACCAGGAGATCTCATGAAAGTAGACGGCCATCTGACCGGGGACTGGACCCGCATCCCGGAGCACATCAAGACGCTGGAGTCCGAAGGTTTCGACGGAGTGGGCACCGCCGAGATGAACCACGATCCGTTCTTTCCGCTGCTGATCGCCGCCGAGCACAGCGAGACGATCGAGCTTCAAACGGGCATCGCGGTGGCGTTCGCACGCTCGCCGATGACGCTCGCGAATCAGGGGCACGACCTGAACGCCTACTCCAAGGGGCGTTTCACGCTGGGTCTCGGCTCGCAGATTCGTGCGCACATCACGAAGCGCTTTTCGATGCCGTGGGGCGCACCCGCGCCCCAGATGCGCGAACTCATTCTTGCGATGCGCGCCATCTGGGCAAACTGGTACGAAGGCGAACCGCTGCGCTTCGAAGGCAAGTACTACAATCACACACTCATGACGCCCGCGTTTACCCCCGACAACAAGGAGTATGGTGCACCGAAGGTCACCCTTGCGGCGGTTGGTCCGATCATGACGGAGGTTGCGGGCGAAGTAGCCGACGGGCTCATCATCCACCCCTTCTCGAACGAGAAGTACATTCGCGAAGTGACGCTGCCCGCCGTTGAGCGCGGACTCGCAAAGTCCGGGCGTTCGCGCGACGACTTCGAGATCAGCTACACCCCGTTCATCATCTCCGGCAACGACGAGAAGACATTTGCCGCCCAGAAGGCAGCCGCCAAGCAGCGTATTTCCTTCTACGGTTCGACGCCGGCCTACAAGAATGTGCTGGGCGTGCACGGCTGGGGTGATCTTCAGCCTGAACTGAACAAGATGTCGAAGCAGGGCCAGTGGGCGGAGATGGGTGAACTCGTGACGGACGAGATGCTCAATACTTTCGGCATCATGGGCGAGCCGAAAGACATTGTGCCGGCCATCCAGTACCGTTACGGCGATTTCACGGACCGCACGAGCGGCGGGTTTGCGTTCGTCGATGACGAGGAACGCGTCTCGATGATCCAGGCGCTGCGCGCCTGACGGACGGGAGCATCGCCCCCGGGCGGTGCTCCGTTCGCAACCTCCAAACGGGCAGCTCATGCCGCTTCCGCCCGCCGTCGACTACAGGGACGGTGCACTCGTTCTGCTCGACCAGACCCGGTTGCCGGGCGAGGTGGTTCAGGATGTGTACACGCACCCGGACGACGTGGTGGCGGCGATTCGTCGTCTGTCTGTGCGAGGCGGACCCGCGATCGGCATCGCCGCTGCCTATGGTGCGACGCTTGGTCTCACCGAAGCACGCGACCCGAGACGGAGGTTCGAGGACAGCGCCGCCGCGCTGCGCGCTGCACGCCCGACTGCGGTCAATCTTATGTGGGCGATCGACCGCCTTCGGCATCGCGCCGAGCAGATGACCGACGTCGGTCTTGCCGATGCTTTGCTCGTTGAGGCGAGGGCCATTCACGCGGAGGACCGCCTGGCCTGTCGCTCGATCGGCGAGTACGGCAGGCCCCTCGTCGAAGCACATCCCAATGTGCTGACCCACTGTAATGCGGGCGCGCTCGCGGTCTCCGAAATGGGTACCGCGCTCGCGCCCATCTACGCCGCCGCGCGGGCAGGGGCACCGGTTCACGTCTATGTCGACGAAACGCGGCCGCTCCTGCAGGGCGCGCGCCTGACCGCGCTCGAACTGCACGAGGCGGGGATTGCACTCTCGCTGATCACCGACAGCATGGCCGCGCACGTCATCGGCAGCGGACGGGTCGACATGGCCATTGTCGGCGCAGACCGTGTGGCCGCCAATGGGGACGTCGCGAACAAGATTGGCACGCTCGGTGTTGCGATCGCATGTAGTCACTTCGGGGTTCCGTTCTACGTGGCGTGTCCGTATTCGACAATTGACCCCGCGACCGCTCACGGGGCGGACATTCCGATCGAAGAGCGCGACGGAGCAGAAGTCCTCGGGTTCAACGGGCAACGCACAGCCCCGGACGTTTCGACTTACAACCCCGCGTTCGACGTGACACCGGCAGCGCTGGTTGCGGGTTTTGTTACCGAGCGCGGTGTGGTCCAGCCTCCATTCACGCCCTGACAACTGCACGATCGCCAGAATCAGGCGAAGTGATGGCAAATCCTGCAGGTTCGACGGAATGTGGCGGTTGATTCCGCGTGTGCGTGCGGGCGCTATTGTTCTGTCAGCACATACATTCGACAATAGCTGCAGACGCCGTTGGAAGTAGGGCATGGCCGAAAATAAACCCGTCCTCATATCGCTTGTTGCCGTTGCCGTGTTGCTCGTGGGGGCGGTGGGGTATTACTTCGCGACCTCGGAACCCGAAACCGTGGTGAGCCGGCCGGTAGCCGTGCCCGCGCCGGCGCCAGAACCGCTTCCGCCGCCTGAACCGGAGCCTGAACCGGAGACGCCGCCGCTCCCGGCAGCCGAAGCGGTGCCTGCAGCACTTCCGGAGCCCGAGGCCGAGCCGGAACCTCCCTCTGAGCCCGCATTCGTGCTGCCGCGGCTGGACGACAGCGACCAACTCGTCCGGGACGCTGTTGCGAGCCTGACACGCCATGCGGGGCTGGCAGAGTGGCTCACCGTCAGCGAACTCGTGCGCCGGTTCACCGTAACCGTCGACAACGTGTCACGCGGGCTTGTGCCGCGGGATCAGATTTCGATGCTGGGTCCCGATGCGCCGTTTCCCGCGGAGCCGACGGGTGAAGATGGCGTGTTCCTTCTGGACGAGCGGGGCTACGAACGTTATGACCGCTTCACGGAAGTGTTCACCTCGATCGACGCGCGCCGCGCGGCCGAGTTCTACGATCTCGTGCGTCCTCTGCTGAACGAGGCCTACAGGGAACTGGGGTATCAGAACACCCACTTCGATGAGGTGGTGTTCCGGGCCATTGGCCGACTGCTCGAGACGCCTACCCTGAGTGGGCCAATCCACCTGCGCCGCCCGGTTGTCATGTACGAGTTCGAGGACCCTGATCTGGAGCGGCTCTCGGCCGCACAGAAACAGCTCATCCGGATGGGACCGCGCAACACCCGCGCGATCCAGGCGAAGCTGTCGGCGTTTGCGCTCGAACTGCGCTCCCTGCCCCGGCGCTGAGGGCTTGCATCGATGGCCCGTCCCGGAAAGGCGGATGGGTGCCCGGCAGAGTGATCCGTGTTGGCGCTACAATCGCGGGAAACCGCAATGAGGCATCCCAATGGGTCCACTCGAGAAGTACACAGTCCTCGATCTCACGATTGCGCGAGCCGGTCCCACTGCCTGCCGACTCATGGCCGACTGGGGCGCGAACGTCATTCGGATCGAGCCGCCGGCGGCGCCCGGTGCATCGTCCCGCGAAGTGTCCGGCGGTCGTCACAACCCCGACTCGCAGAACCTGCACAGGAACAAGCGCGGCGTCACGATCAATCTCAAGAGCCCCGAGGGACACGCCCTCTTCATGCGTCTTGCGGAAAAGGCTGACGTCATCATCGAGAACTTCCGGAAGGATGTGAAACATCGTCTGAAGGTCGACTACGAGTCGGTCAAGGCGGTGAACCCTTCGATCATCTACGCGAGTATCTCGGGTTTCGGACAGGACGGACCCTACAGTGAACGCCCGGGCGTTGATCAGATCACGCAGGGCACGAGCGGGTTGATGTCGATCACGGGGGAGCCGGGCCGCGGACCCATGCGGGTGGGCGTGGCCATCAGCGATACGTCCGCTGGCATGTTCCTGGGTCAGGGGATTCTGCTGGCGCTGCTGCACCGGGAGGCGACCGGTGAAGGGCAGTGGGTTCACACGTCACTCCTCGAAGCCATGCTCTGCAAGATCGACTTTCAGGGGGCGCGTTACACGATGTCGGGTGATGTACCTGGGCAGCAGGGCAACAACCATCCGACAGCGTCACCCATGGGCGTGTTCGACTCCGCGGACGGCAAGATCAATCTTGCCGCGTCGTCAGACCGGATGTTCTTCAGCTTCTGCGAAAAGATGGGCGCAACGCACCTTGCGGAGGACGAGCGGTTTTCGAGCGCGGGCCAGCGCGCGAAGCACCGCGATGAACTCTGGGTGCTCGTCAACGAGGTCACCTCAAAGGTGCCAACCCAGGAACTCGTGGAGAAATTGAACGACGCGGGCTGCCCGTGCGGCCCGATTTACGATATTGGGCAGGCGTTCGAAGACCCACAGGCCAAATTCCTCGGCATGGCGAAGCCGGTCGATCACTCCGAGCTTGGCGAATACAAGCTGATCCGCACGCCGATCAACCTGAGCAGCTTCCCGCACCCGGACAGGTTCCGCCGGCCGGGCCCGGAACTCGGCGAGCATACCGACGAGGTGCTCGCCGAAGCGGGTTTCAGCGCAGATGAGATCAGCGCCCTGCGCGCGTCGGGTGCGATCTGACATGGAGACCGGCACGGAAAAGATGCTCGCGCACTCTGCCGACGGCATCGGCTGGATGACGTTCAACAACCCTGCGCGCCGAAATGCCATGTCCCTCGAGATGTGGCGGGGCCTCGGGATCATCCTCGAGGCGTTCGAGAACGATCCGGACGTGCGGGTCGTCGTCATGCGCGGCGCGGGCGGCAAGGCGTTTGTCTCCGGTGCGGACATCAGTGAATTCGACTCCGCAAGGGCGAACGCGGAACAACGCAAGACCTATGCGGCGCAGACCGAGGCCGGGCGGCAGTGGCTCGACAGGCTGACCAAGCCGCTCATCGCGCTCATCGACGGGTACTGCGTGGGCGGAGGACTTGCAACGGCGATGGCGGCGGACATTCGCTTTGCCACCCCCGACTCGAAGTTTGCGATCCCGGCGGCAAAGCTGGGGCTTGGCTACGAGATGGGCGGCCTCAAGCTCCTGACTTCGCTGGTGGGGCCCGCGCGAGCGAAGGACATCATGTTCAGCGCGCGGATGCTGGAGGCGGATGAAGCTCTGCGCATTGGGCTCATCAATTTCGTGACGGACCGGGGCGCCATCGAGGATTCGGTCACTGACTATGCGAAGACCATCGCGGGGAATGCGCCGCTCACGATCCGGGCGGCCAAGGCCGCACTGGACGAGCTTGCGCTGGAACCCGGGCAGCGTGACATCGAAGCGATCAGCGCGCTCGTGGCCGCGTGCTTCGACAGCGAGGACTACAGGGAGGGGCGTCAGGCTTTCAAGGAGAAGCGTCCACCCGCTTTCAAAGGGCGGTAGACAGCGTTCCCTAGCTGTGTAGAGCCAGTAGGTTGTTCATGTTGATCCCCAGAGTGTTGATGGGGCATTGGTAATCGATTCCGGCGTGTTGTCTGTGCCATTTGTAGTAGT
>PBVL01000005.1 GCA_002728675.1 Gammaproteobacteria bacterium | reverse complement strand
TGCGGGTCGACGTGCATCCGAACAAGGAAGGGCTGCCGGACTTCGTCGACATCTAGCTGGAGGGCTTACCGGCCGCCATGGTCGCCTCGTGCCAGTCCGCGCGGATCGAATTCCTCTCCATGGAATACACGCCTGAAACGCTCGGCCGTGAGGTCAGGTCTCAGAAAAGTCCCTGGATCTGACCGGCCTCATCGACATTGATGCTCTTTGCCGCGGGTTCGCGCGGCAGGCCTGGCATCGTCATGATATCGCCGGTGATCACGACGATGAACTCTGCGCCCGCGGCCAGCCGCACTTCGCGCAGCGCGACCGTATGTTTGCTGGGTGCGCCGCGTAGCTTCGGGTCGGTCGAAAAGCTGTACTGGGTCTTCGCCATGCAGATTGGGAAGTGCCCGTAGCCAAGCCGCTCGAGGCGCCTGAACTGGTTGCGCACGCGCTGGTCGGCAATGATCTCGTCAGCACCGTAGATTGACGTCGCGATGGTGCGGACCTTGTCCCAGAGGGGCATCTCGTCACCGTAAAGCGGCGCGAACTGGCTGTCGGTCGAAGTCAGTTCGACCAGTTTGTGGGCGAGCGCTTCGGCGCCTGCGCCGCCGTCGGACCAGTGCGAGCACTCGACGACCGGTACGCCGGCCTGTTCCGCAACCGTTTCCACGGCGCGGACCTCGGCATCGGTGTCGGTTGCGAACCGGTTGACGGCGACCACGACCGGTACGCCGAAGCCTTTGACGTTGCGCACGTGGCGCGCGAGATTCTGCGCGCCGCGGGTGACAGCTTCGGCGTTTTCTTCGCCGAGGTCGTCGAGCGCCACGCCGCCGTGCATCTTGAGGGCACGCACGGTTGCGACCACAACGGCAGCGGCGGGTTCGAGTCCTGCCTTGCGACACTTGATGTTGAAGAACTTCTCGGCGCCGAGATCGGCGCCAAAACCGGCTTCGGTGACGACGTAATCGGCCAGCTTCAGACCGGTCTTCGTTGCGAGGACCGAGGAGCAGCCGTGCGCGATGTTGGCGAACGGTCCGCCGTGAATGATCGCCGGGTTGCCCTCGAGCGTCTGCACGAGGTTCGGCATCAGGGCATCTTTGAGCAACGTGGTCATCGCGCCTGCGGCCTCGAGGTCGCCCGCGGTTACCGGTGTCCGCTTGCGTGTTTCACCCACCACGATGTTGGCGAGGCGGCGGCGCAGGTCGTCGATATCCTCGGCGAGGCAGAGGATTGCCATCACTTCGGACGCGACGGTGATGTCGAATCCATCCTGGCGCGGGACGCCGTTGCCCAAACCGCCGAGCGCGACGGTGATGTCGCGCAGGGCGCGATCGTTCATGTCCAGCACGCGCCGCCAGCTGATGCGCCGGACGTCGAGTGCAGTTTCGTTGCCCCAGTTGATGTGGTTGTCGATCATCGCGGACAGCAGGTTGTGTGCCGAGGTGATCGCGTGCAGATCGCCCGTGAAGTGCAGGTTGATGTCTTCCATCGGTACAACCTGGGCGTACCCGCCGCCGGCCGCGCCGCCCTTCATGCCGAAACACGGACCGAGGCTAGGTTCGCGCAGTGCGGTCAGCGCGCGCTTGCCGATTCGGCACAGCGCGTCACACAGTCCGACGGAGGTCGTGGTTTTGCCTTCCCCGGCAGGGGTCGGGGTGATCCCGGTCACCAGGATCAGTTTGCCGTTGTCACGGTCTTTGAGCTGGTTGATGAAGTCGAAGTCGATCTTGGCCTTGGTGTGCCCGTAGGGCACGAGCGACGGCCCGGGGATACCTAGGTCAGCCCCGATCTCGGTGATGGGCTTCAGTGTTGCGTTGCGGGCGATCTCGATGTCGGAGGAAATGTTCGATGGCATGTTCTTGTTCTTGTGGCACGGTCTGTGAACCGGCAGCGAGGCCGGGAACGCAGCACTTCTGCTGGCCGGCACGGTCTGCCTAGCGAAGGACCCGATCATAGCGGTTTTCGCGAAACAACCGCGGACGCTGCCGTGTAGGATCAATGAACCTGCAGCACGCAGAGGCCATCAGGGATGCGCTCCCCGCTCCGCATCGCCAGTTTCGACATCACCGACTTCCGGTGCGCGTCGCTGCGTCGCGGCGATGTCATCGCGGTTGCCCTTGCAATGATCCTGCTGGGCGGCGCTGGCTCGGCGTCGGCGGCAGAGCTTCTGTCGGTAGCTGATGTCATGGCGCTGACGCAACCGGAGCCGCATGCGCGGATTCCCTACGGGGCGCATTCCCAGCAGTTCGGCGATCTGCGCCTGCCAGCCGGCGCCGGGCCTCACCCCGTGGTCGTGTTTCTGCACGGCGGCTGCTGGCTCGCGCGATACGATCTCGAACATGCCGGTCGCATGCTGGCGGCACTTGCAGAACAGGGCATTGCAAGCTGGTCCGTCGAATACAGACGGGTGGGCAACGGTGGTGGATGGCCCATGACGTTTGAGGACGTCGCGAACGGGGTCGACCGTCTACGTGATATTGCCCCGCGCTACGCGCTGGATCTTGATCGTGTGATTCTCGTGGGGCATTCGGCTGGGGGTCACCTAGCGCTGTGGGCTGCGGCCCGACCTAACCTGCGGAAGGCGGGCCGGCTCAGCTCTGTCAGTCCGCTCCCGGTCCGCGGAGTGTTGGGGCTTGCTCCGGCGCCGGGACTCGCGGCGCTGCACAAGCGGGAGGTCTGCGGGCACGTGGTCGACACGCTCATGGGCGGTTCGCCACGACGGCGCCCGGACCGCTACCGCAAGGGTGATCCCACGGAAGTCGCGCCTGCGGTGCCTCAGGTACTGCTCGTTGGTCAACTGGACGCCAGGTGGCGGAAGTCCGGAACCGACTATTACCGTGTTGCGCACCTTCGCGGGGATGCTGTTCGGTTGCGCACGCTGAAGGGTGCCGGGCACTTCGAACTCATCATGCCTGGCCCTCCGGCGTGGGACGACGTGCTCGCCGAGGTCCGGCTACTGTTGGGACCGGAAAGCCAGAACATGGATCACCTTGAAGACCGGCGCGGAACGCCATGAAGAATAGTGCACTCCCACCCGTGCCCGGACCGATTGAGAGAGACCTGACCTGTCTGCGATGTCGGCGCGGGCCGGAGCTTGCGCCAGCAGAGCTGGAATTGGTCTTCAATATCTCCGCCGAATCCGAAGTCGTACATGGTGTGGGCATCTGTCCCGGAGTGGGCGAGGTCGAGCGCGTGCTCGAACTCATGCAGACAGATCAGGTAGACGACTGTTTCGCCGTACAACGGGTCGCGTGAAGCCCGGCGCGAGATGGCATTCCCGAGCACACGGGTGTCCGGCTGGATGAACCCGCTGCGCGGCGTTTGCCCCCAATCAAGATTGGCATTGCCTCTCCATACCTGTTCCGCCCGGGTGGCAGCAGCCGGACCCTGAGCAGCGCCAAACGTTCGTCTTCTTCGAAATGAAACTACAGACGCCCGCCGATTAGCGCTGGCCAATTGCCGAGCGCCCGCGCCACCAGTTGCACGTCGGCGGCTCCGACAGCTATACGCTCACTGCGCACGCGAACCGTTCATTAATGATTGCCATGAGGCGCGCGACTGACATCGCATGCATCGTAATGCAAGGCGCTGATGAGCCGGGGTGATCTGGTGAATGACGACCGGCGAACGTGGCGACGATAGTTCGGCCAAGGTGATTCAGTGAGCAGAAAGTCTGACATTCCTGTCAATCGGTTGGTTGCGGAGCGAAACAATCCGCGTATACTCCGCCGAAGGCGTATGGAACGCCGACTAGAAAAATAATTGGGGAAGGGGACTCTATGAGAGGCAGATACTATTTTGTAACTCTGCTGACGGGCTTCATAGCCTGCCTGAGCCTGAGCGTTACCGCCGCTGAAGGCGATGATGCAGAAGGAAAAAAGAAGAGCAAAAGAAGCTCTTCTATCGAAGAGGTCGTAGTCACAGGATCGCACATCCGTCGTGACAACTTCGACCTTCCGTCACCGATTGACTCTATTGGCGAGCTCGACATTCAGATGTCGGGTACGACCGACATCGGCGATGTGATCTTTGACCAGACTTATCAGATTGGCGTCAATGCCAACACCAACACCTCTGAAATTGGTGGCGCCGACGACCAGGGGACTGGGGAAGGCTGGAATCAGAGTGTGAACCGGCCCGACGGGCCTTCGGGTGGTGAAACCTACGCCAACCTACGAGGCGTTGGCACCCGGGCTACGATGACGCTAATGGACGGTCACCGTGTACCGACCAATGTTAGTGGTTATGGCGCTAATACTCGTCGTACTGGTGCCGACCTCGGCAACATGTACCCAAACATCGCAATTGCACGAATCGACAACATTCTCGACGGCGCATCGGCTATCTACGGAGCCGAAGCAGTGTCAGGTGTTGTGAACATGATCCCTCGGAAGAACTTCGAAGGGCTTATGGTCAACTTTGAAACGCAGCAAGCGCTTGAGAACGGTGCGCCATATCGCAAACTCGGTTTGCTGGCGGGCGCCCAGGGCGAACGTACGAGCTTGATCTTTGCAGTTGAGATCAGTGATGCGGATAGCATGGCGCAGACCGACCGACCCGACTACGTCGTGAATTCCGCTGGCTGGACGGGGCAAAATCTCCCGACTTATGGCGAGCGCGGTAACGGCCTCCCAGGCGACTGGCGTGTTCCGTTGCGTAATGCGACCGGCGCACTCGCAGACGCGGCGAACGATGACCCAGCTCTAGCCGGTACTAATCCGTTCTGGTATAGCGCTAACGCGCAGCACTCTACCGCTCTAGGTAGAGACATTCATGAGGTGTACAACAACATCAACCTCAACAATGCAGCTGGCCAACCGAGCCGTCTGGACAAGACCGGTGCTTTGATCCCTAGTGGTGCTGATGCGCTATCATCAAGTTGGGCTTTTCCACAGTATCCCCGAGATTTCGACGACAGCACCAACACGTTTCGCACCTTGCATTTGGAAGATCCTGGATGTAACAACGACTTTGGGGCAGGCCATAATTCACTGGGCACTGCGCCAAATCTAAATACATTCAATCCTGGAGATGGTGACCCGAATAGACCGGAGCCGTATACCACTGCAACTCTGCAATATAACGACACCGTGCATGTCGGGAATTTTCTGAACGGCTTCCGTACTGGTAACTGGAGAGGACAAGAGACGCGGTCTCGTGGTACCGAGTCCAACCAGGCCTTTGGTAGTGATTGCCGTTACACAATCACTGACCTGTCCGACATACGCGAAGAGCGTGATCAGGAGCAGGCGATGGCCTACTTCGAACACGAACTCAACGACTACGTCACGCTTCGTGGAGAGGCCGTTTTTTCACGACTTGATTACACAACGCGCACCTTCGCCCCATCCATTGATGAGTGGCCGACCGGTGTACGGTCGTACAATCACACGCAACCGATCGCCATCGGAAGCAATCCAGGCAACCCATATCGGGCATTTGCCGACGGCACGAATAGCTGTGACATACCGCAGATTGCTGCAGCGATTGCGTCTTGCGCCGACTATGTGCCCGGACATGTGCGTGACCTCAATGACGAAGAGGCGGCACGCGCATTCGGCTACGAGTTTGGTGGTCCGATACTCGTTTCGCTTGGCACGCTTGATTACCACGATGCCAACGGCGATGGTAATTACAACTACCTACGGGAACCGGGTGAGTTCCTAATCTATGCACAGGACAGCAACGGCGACGGACTGCCAGACCGTGACCTGAATGGCGACGGTATTGCGGACGCATCGGAGCTTGGCAACCGCACTGGGCAGCTAGATCCGATGCACCGAGTGCTGCTTGCCTCCCTTACCCAGGATGCGGACGGCGACGGTGTCCCTGATCGCTTTGACCCTGATGTTGAAGGTAACGGAGGCATCCGCCTGTTTGAAGACGTTCTGATGGGTGACAGCGGCGTTGGCATCCACGGCTACATTGGCGCATTTCCCAAACAGCCATACGTACACGAGTCGTACCCATGGTTGAACCGCGACATGTCGCTAGACGATCGTCGCCTCCAGGAAAACATGCGCCTGCGCCTAGGCACCACGGTGAACATTCCTGAGACAGACTGGTACGTGGATTTTGACTGGATCTGGAATAAGAGCCGACGCGAAGCAGTGTCACTCGACCCTGCTTGGCCACTCACGGTCGATAGCTTGCGCTGTCAGGGTGGTCCCAACGGCGATCTATGCTGGAACCCGTTCTCGACGGCGTGGTTGTCGCAAGACGCTGATACAGGTCTTGTCCTTCCGGCCTCGCTTCAACGCTGGCGTGAGAAGAGCGATGATGCATGGAACAGCTCAATTGAGACGCGAGCAGCCGGCTTAAGTCCCCGGGTGTTGCAGCGCGATTCGGGAATGACCATGGTTGACCTGAACGTCTCGAACGGTTCTCTGTTCAACCTCTGGAATGACACGCCGGTGGGCATTGCGCTTGGTCTGCATTTGCGGGAAGAAACTGAAGAGTTCCGTCCCGACCAATTGGGCGCCGCTGGCATCGGTTCAGATCGAACTAACTTCCAGGGCTCCACCGAAGAGGTAACCGCTAGCTTTGTGGAAGTGCGCCTTGAGCCGCTCGATCACCCCTTCTGGGGCCAGATGGAGATCCAGCTCGCTGCACGTTACACCGAGTATGATATCAAGGCATCGTTTGCATCGGCGGGTCAGACTGCCAAATTCGACGTAACAATTCCTAAGGTCGCGATTCGCTATCAGCCGACGGAATTTCTGGCCATTAGAGGCAGTGTCACAGAGGGCTTTGTACCACCAGGTAGCTATCAACTGTTCAATTCAGCACCAGGTGATGTCTCGTTTGGTACAGAGGGAGATTACATCTGCGACCTCATGCCAGAACTAGGCATGTGCGTGGGCGCCCTTAATGGTGGCGGTATTCCGAATGTACGTGTCGCGCAAAATAGCGGTAACCGAGGATTAAACGCTGAGACGTCGGATCTTTGGAACGCCGGGTTCTCCCTCAGTCTGCTAGGCGGTGACCTTGTTCTTGAGGCCGACTACACCGACGTAGAGTTCAATGGACGCGTAGAGCGAATGGGCGCAGGGGTCATCCTTGGCCAAAACAGCGGCCCATTTGAGACGTATGCCTTGGCACAGTGTCCAGGTACGCTCATCGACTACGACAATCCAGACGAAGATCCAATTACCGTCGAAACCTACGTGGCGCAAACGTCAGTCGGAGAACTGCAATGCCGCGAAACTGCTGCGGCTACGTATATCCTTGAAAGGGAGCAAAGGCTTGGTGGGGCTACGATCGAAAGAGATCCCGTCAGCAACCGCTTAACTGGCGTTCTAGAAGGATGGCTAAATCAGGGCGAGTCGAAAGTACAGTCCGTTGTCTACAACGCACGGTATAGCTTTGATGCGAGCCAAATTCCTTTGCTGAACCTGGATAACGAATGGGGAACGTTTCAAGCACGCCTCTCTGCAACGCAGATGCTAGAGATGAGTCTGATGCGGTACGCACCCAGCAGCGGTCACCAGTTCGCAGGTCTACGGGTTGATGGCTTGGGTAACCGCAACAGTGCTGCCTTCTGGCGTCCTTACAACGCATTGTTCTCGCCACTACCCCCCACTCCTGAGTGGAAGGTTAACGGCACATTGCGCTGGTTCAAAGGTAACCATATGGCACAGCTTGGTTTCCGCTGGCACGATTCGATCACTGACGTCATCGCGTCTTGGGATGAGATCGTAGAGCGGTACGGTCCGCCGCATTCGGATGGTAATCCCTACCTCAGTGACGACCACGGTATGGACACGACATCCTGGACCGAGCGGGACGCGTGCACTGACCAAGATCGCAATCCGTATTGCGAAGTTGCTGACCGTGCATATTGGGATCTGAGCTACACATACCGTGCTCCGGACCTACTGGGCTTCGGCTATGTTGCTGCGAACGTAGCAGTTCGAAACTTCACTAACGAGAAACCCCGTGCGATACCTTCAGGGGTTGGATACGAAAGCTACCTCGACAGCATTATGGGTCGTCAGCTCTTCGTACGTTTGACAGCCGGCTTCTAAAGTCGGTCCTTTCTGCAGGCGCATCCGGCGGGCTCGCCGGGTGCGCTCTGCAAAGGGCTCTCAGAGCGGCGTATTCCAAACGCGAACCTTGGTAGAGCCCCTACCTACCCAAGCAAAACCCGCAGCATACTGATCCGCATGATGAAGGATGCCTATTTCAGCAGTCCCTCACGGTTGCGCTTCGTCGCGCGATTTGGAGTGTTGATCGCCTCGATCATTACGGCGAGCGCACATGCCAAAACCTTTGACTGTGATGGGATGTCCGGTAGACAACAAACACAATGCGAACGCGTGATGGACTGTATGGCGCTCGAAGACCGGGATGTACGTCGAGCCTGCATCTCGG
>PBVL01000212.1 GCA_002728675.1 Gammaproteobacteria bacterium | reverse complement strand
TGCCCAACACGAACGAGCGCAACCGCAGCCTCAACCGGCGCACGACGGTGCGGCTGACCAAAGAGCCGATCGTCGAGGCGATCGCGCCGGAGCAGGTCGCCGACGTCCCGGCTTCGGCCGTGGAAACGGGCGCGGACCAACAGTCCGCCGTCGAAGCGGAGACAGCGGCGATCGCGACCGTACCTGCCCTGGATGCGCACGCCTCACCCTGAGCCCTGCATGGCGCCCCGCAGGCCCTCATGTAAACTAGCGCGCTTTTCGTCTGGGGCGCGCAAATGGCCGGAGCGAGCGGCGTCAACGCCGACAACATCAACAAGGTAGTGCTTTCCTACTCGGGGGGCCTCGATACGTCCGCCATTCTCAAGTGGCTCCAGGAGACGTACGACTGCGAGGTGGTCACGTTCACGGCGGACCTCGGACAGGGCGAGGACGTTGAACCCGCCCGAGAGAAAGCCCACGCGGTCGGCGTGAAAGAGGTCTACATCGAGGACGTGCAGGAAGAGTTCGTGCGCGACTTCGTCTTCCCCATGTTCCGCTGCAACACGATCTACGAAGGTGAGTACCTCCTCGGCACCTCCATCGCCCGGCCCCTGATCGCGAAACGCCTCGTCGAGATTGCGAACGAGACGGGCGCAGATGCGATCTCGCATGGCGCGACGGGCAAGGGCAACGATCAGGTTCGTTTCGAACTGGGTGCCTACGCGCTCAAACCGGACATTCAGGTCATCGCCCCGTGGCGCGAATGGGACCTGACGTCCCGCGAGACCGTGATCGACTACTGTCAGGCGCATCAGATCCCCGTCGAGCGGCCGCATGGCGACGAATCGCCGTACTCGATGGACGCGAACCTGCTGCACATCTCCTACGAGGGGGGCATTCTCGAAGACCCGGCGGCGGAACCCGAGGAATCGATGTGGCTGTGGACCAAATCCATCGCTGACGCGCCCGATGAGCCACTCTATCTCGACCTGACTTATCGCACCGGCGACGTCGTGGCGATCGACGGCAAGGAGATGACGCCCGCCGAAGTGCTCCGGTATCTCAACGAAGTGGCCGGCCTGCACGGCGTCGGCCGCGTCGACATCGTCGAGAACCGGTATGTCGGCATGAAGGCCCGCGGCTGCTACGAGACGCCCGGCGGCACGGTGTTGCTGAAGGCGCACCGCGCGATCGAATCAGTGACGCTGGACCGTGAACTCACCCACCTCAAAGATGAGCTGATGCCGCGTTACGCCAAGCTGATCTACAACGGCTACTGGTGGGCACCCGAGCGCGTCGCCCTGCAAGCCCTGATCGACACTTCGCAGCAGAACGTGAACGGCAACGTTCGCATCAAGCTGCACAAAGGCAATGTCATCGTGGTTGGGCGGGAAGGCCACGCCGACAGTCTGTACGACAGCAATATCGTGACGTTCGAAGACGATGCGGGCGCATACGATCAGGCGGACGCGACCGGGTTTATCAGGCTCAACGCGCTGCGTCTCAAGGTTGCGGCGGCGAAGGGGCGGAAGCTGATCTAGTTCCTGTCCTCACGAAGTGCCCTGTGCCTTCGCGCTGCGTCGGACGGTATCGGGAGCGTTCGACGATCGGGTGCCGACCTCGATGTCCCGGAGGAAGATCCGGACGACGTTGTCGGGATACGTGCCGTTGAGGAGGCTCCGACGGGCTGCCACCTGGGGACCGGATCAATTGACCGGCGCTGTCGGCCTGCCACGCGTCTGACCTTACCCAGGTACAGTGTACCGTCATGCGATCCATGAAGGAGCTATGCATCTTCGGTAGGATTGTGGCGTGTACTCAGACAATGTGAACAGAATGACCCCCGCACGGGCAGTCAAGGTCGGCGTCTTGGTTGGGCTCACGCTGCTGAGCCTTTCCTTCAACGCCACGGGGCAGGTCCCGGAAAACTGGATGCCCGAGGTGACGCCGGGCAGTGCCCCCGAGTCGTACTCACCCAATGCGCGGCGTCGCTTCCCGGATCAGGTATTTTTCGGCGATACGCACGTCCACACCAATCTCTCCAATGACGCGTTCGCGATGGGCGATCAAGTGCTGTCACCCGACGACGCCTATCGCTTTGCCAAAGGCGAAGCCGTCACGATGCACGGCGGGATGCAGGCGAAGCTGCGCCGGCCTTTGGACTTCCTTGTAGTCGCGGATCACGCGGGGAACATGGGTGTGATGGCCCGGCTGGCCGCCCGTGATCCCGATTTGCTCGCGACCGACCAGGGTCAGGCTTGGCTGAAGACCTTCGATGAGTACCACGCCGAGACCGCTGATGCGCTGAACGCCTCACAGTCCGGATTCATCGAACGCGTCATGACGGTCTTTTACAACACCGGCGGCCAACGCAACCTGTGGAATTATTTCGCCGAGCCACGCGCGGCGCCGGAGTTTCGCCAGTCCGTGTGGGATGAAGTGATCGCGAGTGCCGAACGCCACAATGTCGAGGGGACCTTCACGGCGTTCATCGGCTACGAGTGGACGGCCGACCAGATGGGAGCACGGCACCGAAATGTCATTTTCCGTGACGGCGCTGAGCGGGTTTCGCAGGTCCTGCCGTTTTCAAAGTTGGACAGCCACGATCCCGAGGCGTTGTGGGGTTATCTCGAAGGCTACGCTGAGGCGACAGGGGGTGACGCGATCTCGATTCCTCACAACGCCAACATCTCCGGAGGCGCGACTTTCAAACGGGTCAGCTTCGCGGGAGAGCCGTTGACGCGCGCGTACGCGAAGACACGCGCGCGTTGGGAGCCACTGAGCGAGGTGACCCAGTACAAAGGCGACGGTGAGGCGTACCCGCAGCTGTCGCCGGACGATGAGTTCGCGGACTACGAAACCTGGCACAGCTGGGCCGGTCCCGATACGTCGAACATCGAGTTCAATGAGGAGTGGCTGGAGCGCAAACGGGGCGACTACGCGCGCCCCGCGTTGAAACGCGGGCTGGCACTCGAGGCGGAGTTGGGCGTCAACCCGTTCAAGTTCGGCATGATTGGTTCAACCGATTCGCATACCTCCCTCGCGGCTGCCGAGGAAGACAACTTCTGGGGCACCTACGCATTGTATGAGCCGAACGCATTCCGCAGTCTGTTTCAGGACGAGTTTGCGGCATCAGGCTACGCAGCGGTTTGGGCCACAGAAAACACGCGTGAAGCGTTGTTTGCGGCAATGCGTCGCAGAGAGACCTACGCGACAACCGGTCCGCGCATGAACGTGCGGTTCTTTGGCGGTTGGGACTTCGAGCCTGAGGACGCATTCAGCTCCGAGCTTGCGGCAATCGGCTATCGCGGTGGAGTGCCCATGGGCGGCGATCTGGTGGCGGCGCCTCGCGGCAAGTCACCCACGTTTCTGATTCGGGCAACCAAAGATTGGGACGGCGCCAACCTTGACCGGGTGCAGGTTGTCAAGGGCTGGCGAACCGAGAGCGGCGAGCTCGATGAACGCGTCTACGATGTGGTGGTTTCTGACGGCAGGGAGATCCCGCAAGGGCGCGGCAAGGTGCAACCGGTGGGCTCGACGGTTGATGTGGAGAAGCTGACCTACACCAATACGATTGGCGATCCTGTGCTTGCTGTCGTTTGGACAGACCCCGATTTCGACGCCAGCGCGCGGGCGTTCTACTACGTGAGGGTCATCGAGATTCCGACACCGAGGTGGACGGCCTACGATCGGAAGTTCTTTAAGATCGAGGGGCGGATGGGCAGTGACGTTCCACTGACCACCCAGGAGCGGGCTTACACGAGCCCTATCTGGTACACGCCGGTTGCGAACTGATCAACCCGGCAGCCGGGTATTACGACCAATCTTTATTCCTCGGGGTCACGCTCAATGACTGTGACCTGATAGCGAGCGCGCGCCTCCATGTAGAGGGTTCGCATGTTGGTGTCTGCTTGCGCGCGGGTCAGAGCGTCAAACACCCGGCCGCGCACGTCTTCGAGGGGCTGTTGGCGCGCGGGGGTTCTGGCGGCAATCATCACCAGGTGCTGGCCGTGCGCCGAGCCCATGGGCCCCAACCAGATGTCCGTGACTTCATTCGAGAACAGTTCGGCTGCGAATGCGTCGCCAAAGTGCGCGGATATGTCCTCGCGCGACCTGTTCGCGTAGTTGCGGTGGTAGATGAAGTGTTCGCCCCTGTCACCGGCCCCGTGAAATGGGACTGCTCGCTCCCGCAGCCGCTGCAACTCCTGAGTGGCGGCGCTCGTGGCGTCCCCATCGTGTGTGTCGTCCGCAAAGAAGACATGCGTGAACGTCATCTGTGCGGGTGCGACGTATCGACCGGGGTTCGCCGCGTAGTAGTCAGTCAGTTGCGCTTCGGTCACGTTGAGCGCGTCGTAGGCGAAGCCCTGATGCAGGTACTCGAGTTGGGCGACGAGCCGACGTTTCTCAGCGTAGCCATCTGTGTTTAGCCCCATGGCCAGCGCTTCGCGGTAGAGCACCTCTTCGCGTACATACTCCTCAACAAGACGCGTGCGTGACGGGCCATCGAGGGTACGCAACTGATCGAGCGCACCAGTTTCATCCAGCCTGGGGTTCCTGCTGTGCAGCATGCGCGCAAGGGCACGCTCGTCCACGACAATACTGCGCCCCGAGTCGTCCGGTGCGCCGATCGCATCAAAGAGAAGGAACAGCAGCACCCCGACCACCGCGAAATGAACGAGTGGCTCGCGCACAAAGCGCTGGATTCGCGTGTCCATGGAGTGACTTACGGCATCACCTCAGACCTAGGATGTCTCGACGTATTGGTCGATGTTCATCCACGGCGTGCTCGCATGCCACGCGTCGAGCAGTTCCTCCAGTTCAGCGATCGCCGAATGTTCTGGCTCGAGCGCGGCGAGATTGTCCATCTCGAACGGGTCTTGCTCGGTATCCCAGAGCCGCATCCCGTCGCGCGTGATCGACTTGGTTGTGCGATCGAAGCGTTTCGCGAAGGTGTACCGTGGTGTTCGGACACCGACCGCTTGAATCTCCGACTCAATGAAGACGTGGTTGTCAGCCAGTACCTGAGTCTCGCCTCGCAGGACGGGCGCAACGCTCCGGCCCTGGACATGGTCCGGAATGTCGTGACCGGTGAGATCGAGCATCGTTGGCATGATGTCGATGTGCGACACCATCTGTTCATCGGCTGGTGTGCCGTCCGTTACGCCCGGCACGTGCCAGATGGATGGCACACTGCTCGACTCCTGATAGAAGAGTGTCTTGTTCCATCGGCCGTGGCTGCCGAGGTTGTCGCCATGGTCCGAGGTGAAGAGCACGATCGTGTCGTCGGCATGCCCCGCTTCCTGCAAGAGGGCGTGCAAGCGGCCCACGGCGCTGTCCACCCAACTGGTTGCGCCGTAGTAAAGCGCATAGAGATCGCGCAGATCGAAGCCGTCCGGCAGGTCCAGCGTATGCGGCAGCTTGTAGAAGTAGTGTTTGTTCTCGTAGAGGTAGGTCCTGAACACGCCTTCGTTGCCGGCAAGCGCCCCGTTGACGTAACAGTTGGGGCGAATTGGCATGTCGGCAGGGTCATACATGGTCTTGTAGGCATCGGGGATGTCGAACAGTGGCGTGTGGGGTGGAGAGATGTTGTAGAACAGAAAGAACGGTTCTGAGTCCACGCGCTGCAGGAAGGCGCCGACTTCGTCCAGTTCGAAATCCATCGTGTAGCCCGGCGGCACAAACTCAGGGCCCCCGTTTTTCGTGTAGTGCTGGCCCAAATGACAATGCTGGGTGCGCGGAATCACGTACTCGTCGAAGCCAACGTCGTGCGGCCAGGAGTGGATGTGCCACTTGCCAATGGCCGCCGTACGGTAGCCACTCTCCTGCAAGCATTCCGCAAGCGTGCCGTCCGGCAAATGCGGTCTGCCCGTCTCGGGGTATGGGGGCATCATCCAGCCGCCAGCGACGCCCCGTCGTGGATCGAACAACACCGACGTGTTGTTGAGTTGGCCACAGCAGGTTCGCGCGTATTGGCCCGATACGACGGTAGAACGGGCCGGCATACACAGCGGGTCATTGGTGACCCCGTTTGCGAACCGCATTCCGGACTCCGCCATGGCGTCCAGGTTGGGCGTCTGGATGACGTCATTGCCATAGCAGCCGACTTCACTTGCGCGCAGCTGGTCACACAGGCAGATGACGATGTTCTTGGGTTTGCTCATGGCCGGACCGGGATCAGGGAATCTGCCGCGGATCATGCCACGGATGGTGCCCTTGTCAGCGCTCCTCCCGGTACCTAAGACGGTGGCGATCGCCTGTGGCGTGTCTCAGAGCCTGGTCATGCGAGCGGGGGGCTAGTTCAGATCGAGCCGTCGAAACAGAGAGTCGCGTAGCCTGAAAGTGAAACCGACTAGACTCCCCGTCACTCAGCGCACCTGCACACCCGTCGAGTCAGGTCGCCGCGACGGGTTGCCTCGGCATCGTCAGCGGTGGAGGACCAGCGCATGGACTGGGAAGCAATCGGAGCCGCGAGCGAGAACGTAGCCGCGGTCGCGGTCTGTGTCACGCTGATATTTCTGACGATACAGCTGCGCCAATCCAACAAGTCTCAGAAGACCGCCGCGTATCAGACGTACATCGATGCCCGAACGGCGCTTCAGGTCAGTCTGCTTCAGCCGGAGGCAAACGCGGCACTGCTGGGGACGTCGTTCGCTCCTCTCTCGCGCACCAACGAGCAGCTTCAGGACTATCACCAGGTTCTGCATCTGTCGATGACGTACTTCGCGATGGCGTTCCGGCTCTGGAAGGATGGTCTCCTTTCGGATGATCAATGGAATGCCCACCTGTCCATTTTGTCCGAATTCAATGGCACCGAAGGATTTCGCCTCTGGTGGCCCGCCGTGAGCAACTTCTACGCGCCAGACTTCGTCGAGGCTGTCGATTGGGCAGAGCTGCTGACCACCGGTCTGGAGCGGTTCATCGAGGCAGTTGAAGCGGCCAGGAGTTCAGATCAGAAGTGAGGGTACACGTCCGGGATGCCGGCGTGGTTCTCGGATGAATCAGCATGGATCCCGCGCTTGAGACAGCCGTTCGTTCAGTCGGCAGGACGGCATCGGATCTGCGTATGGGGAGCGCGTGGCAGAGCGTTGGAAGACCGGGAGCCGGGACTCACTGGTCAGGGCGATGATTGCCCGGTGTGCGCGCTGATCGCCTCAAAAGGCAGACGATGAACCAGGGCAACCGGGCTTCAGGCTGAAGTCCCCGGGGCGGTGATCTCCCGGAACATCCCATCAGCGCTCGAGAAACGCGTGACGGACGGCGTCGAACGCGTCCTCGGTCACACCGATCTCCCGCAGGTACTCCACCGGACCGCCCCAGCGCTCATCGAGACCGCTCAGGAACACACCGATGGCGTCATCGGGCACGCCGGCATGGTGGATCATGAGGTCACGGCTGACGCCTTCCGGCAGTCCCGTGGTCTGTTCGATGAAGTCTGCCTGTCGTCCCGTATCCCTGTTGGTCAGGATATAGTCCGCCTCGATCAGCGCGCGGTCCACGCCGAGTACCGACAGGAGAAACGCGGTTGACACGCCGGTGCGGTCCTTGCCCGCCGTGCAGTGCAGCAACATGGGTTGCGTCTCGGCGTTGGCCAGGATTTCAAACAGCTTGAGCCAGGACTCGGGGCCAAACTCGAGGTAACCCAGATACCGCTTGCCGGAGATTCCGGTATCTCCAACGAGTTTGCTGAGTTGATCGGTGCCGCCGTCCGGAATGACCGCAATGTTGTGGTAGTCCGAGCCCATGTCGGACAGGGGGCCGCGACCCTGATCTGCGATCTCTTCCGGCTTGCGCAGGTCGATCTGGGTGCGGATGCCGAGATCGGCGAGGCGCGCTCTGTCCTCAGCGGTCATGCGGTCCTGGCGCCCGGCGCGGTAGTAGCGCCCCCAACGCACCGTCTGGCCGTCCCGGGTCGGGTATCCGCCAATGTCGCGGAAGTTGAAACAGCCTTCGAAGGCATGGTGGCGATCAGTAAAGTCTTCGATCATTGATTTGGACCTTCAGGCTCTAGTGGCGGTGAACGCGAACCGGCAGTTCGCGGATCCCGCGGATGAAGTTGGATTTCAGGCGTCGTTCGGGGCCGGTGACCTCGATGCCGGAGAAGCGCTTCAGGATTTCTTCCCAGATGATTCGGAGCTGCATTTCCGCCAGCCGGTTGCCCATGCAGCGGTGGATACCAAGTCCGAAGGAGACGTGCCGGCGCGCGTTCGGCCTGTCGATCACCAGCGCATCGGGATTGTCGAAGACCTCCGCGTTCCGGTTGCCGGACACGTACCACATCACGATCTTGTCGCCCGCGCGCAGGGTTTTACCCTGAATCTCGTAGTCAGTTTTGAGTGATCGACGCATGTGGATGACGGGCGTTTGCCGGCGCACGATCTCGGACACCATGTTCGGGACGAGCGAGTGATCCGCCTGCAGCTTCGCCCACTCCGCAGGGTGATCCCTGAACGCGAGCAGCCCCCCTGAAATCGAGTTACGCGTGGTGTCGTTGCCGCCCACGATCAGCAGCATGATGTTGCCGAGGAATTCGAGTGGCCGGGTGATCATGTCCCGGGTGTCCTCGCCGTGGGCGAGCATGGTGATGAGATCGTTGCGTCCGGTCGGGTCCGCCGCCGCGCGTTCGGCCCACAGCCCCATGAACGTATTGGCGAGGTCCTGCAGGCCCGCCTGGACCTCCTCCGCCGGAGGTCCCTGATCGGCACCGGTCGTCTCGGGTGAGCCTATCGAGATGTCCGACCAATAGGTCAGCTTGCGACGGTCCCCGAACGGAAAATCGAACAGGGTCGCGAGCATGCGTGTGGTGAGTTCGATCGAGACGCTGTCGACCCAGTCGAACGTCTCTCCGCCGTCGGGCAGTCCGTCGAGTATTTCGGCCGCGTGGCCGCGAATGACGGGCTCCAGTGTCACGAGATTGTGCGGAGCAACCACGCCCGCGACGGTCTTGCGTTGCTGTTCGTGCCTGGGTGGATCCATCGCGATGAAGTTTTCGATGTACTGCCCGTTCGGGCTGTCGCCGATCACAATCGTCGGGAAGGATGAGAACACGTCGTGATGGATCTCGACGTGCATGATGTCCGCGTGGCTCGTGACCGACCAGTACGGGCCAAACGGGCTGTCGGGCGTGTAGTGCACGGGGTTCTCGCCGCGCAGCCGTTCGAACCACGGACGCCAGGCGTCGTTCTGGAAGAGCCGCGAGTCGCTTGGATCGAGCGTCTCGAGGTCGAGTGTCGCCGGGTCCGGCAGGTCACC
>PBVL01000211.1 GCA_002728675.1 Gammaproteobacteria bacterium | reverse complement strand
GGTCACGTTGAAACTGGTCGCCGAACACGCAGACATCTGGAACAACGCCGCCGGTAACCAGGCGGGTCTCTCGCACAAGCTAGATGTCCTTAAGGGCCACTGCGACGCAATCGGCCGCGACCCGGGTGAGATCACCATCAGTCAGCAATGTCTCGTGACGATCGCGCCTGACGAAGCGAGTGCCGGGCCCATGGCAGACCGTGCCCAGTCACTCTTTGGTGGCCATATGGGCGACCCGAAAGGACCGCTTGCGATCACCGGGAGCCCGGAACGATGCTGCGAACAGATCCAGAAGCACATCGACCTTGGCTGCACGATGTTCATGATCGAGTTCTTCGGTAAGGATACGCTCGAAACGGGTCAGCTCTTTGCCGAACAGGTCTTGCCGGAGTTCAGCCGCGCGGCCTGATGCCGAACGGAAGTCGGGTGACGCGGGCCAGGGTCCGCGTCGAAAACAACAACCCCCACGTGATGCAGGAGCGAACATGACCATTCAGTTGCGCCAGATATGTCTCGTCGCCGAAAAACTCGAGCCGGTGCTGCAGGACCTGACCGCCATCCTCGGAATCAACCGTTGTTTCGTGGATCCGGGTGTTGGCGCATTCGGCCTCGAGAACACGCTCATGCCGATCGGCCGAAACTTTCTCGAAGTGGTCGCACCGGTAAAGGAAGGCACTGCGGGAGGCCGCTACCTCGAACGTCGCAGCGGCGACGGTGGCTATATGGTCATCACCCAGGCCGACTCCCTGGAGACCTTCAGGACTGTCCGCCAGCGGGCACTCGACAACGGGGTCCGGATCGCGCACGAATCAAACCGGGAGGACTGGAACCTGTGTCAGCTCCACCCGGGGGACATGAAAGCCGCATTCCTCGAGATCGAGGCCGATGCGCACAACGACTTCAACGGTCACTGGCATCCGGTCGGCGGGCTTGGCTGGGAAGACAAGGTCAAACAGGACGTCACCGTTGACTACCTGGCGGTCGAGCTGCAGTCACCCGACCCGGCGGAACTCTCGCAGCTGTGGAGCGATGTGACCGGGATCGCAGCCGAACTCCGGGGCACCGATATTGTCGTTCCGCTCAATAACGTCGAATTGCGTTTTGTCGAAGCGACTGACGGCCGCGGCGCCGGATTGGGTGGGCTGGATGTCGCAGTTGCGGATCGCGACGCAATCCTCCGTGCGGCAAAGGACCGAGATTGCTATGTCAGCGATGACAGGGTCGATATCTGCGGCGTGAGGTGGAATCTGCGCGACGCGTGAGATGAGCGATCGTCCTGACTATGTAGGGCTCGCAGGCGCAGGCCGCGCCGGGGACTTCTGCGGATGCTGAACGAACTGCTCCTGGCCCTCGCGCGCTGGCTGGACACACACGCCTGGAGCACAGCGCTTCACGAGTCGTACTACATGTATGCCTGGATCGAAACGACGCATGTCCTGACGATCATGGTGTTTCTCGGCATGCTGTTCATCATCGATCTGCGGATGCTGGGGCTTGCCTTTACCTCGGTCCCGGCTTCCCGCGTCGCCGCACGCCTGGACAAGCCGATGATGATCGGCTTTGCCGTCATGATCGCAACCGGCGTCACGCTGTACTACGCGATCCCGGTGCGAACAACCCAGAGCATCTGGTTCCGGATCAAGGTGGTGTTGCTGATTGCCGCGGGAGTCAATGCCTGGTTGTTCAGGCGCAGGATGCAGGCATCCGTCGGCACCTGGGACATGGACCCGAAGCCGCCCCAGCCTATTCGCTGGGGCGCGGGGGCCTCGCTGCTGCTCTGGGCAGGAGTCGTCATGACCGGGCGTGCAATTGCCTACGACTGGTTCGATTGCCACAAGCAACAGTCGACGTTCGTCTACTGGGCGGCGGGGTGCGTGGACGAGTTGGCCGCGCTGGGCGAAAGCGTGGGGGAAGGCTCGTGAGGGGCGCACCGTGGAAGTAATCGCGTTTTTCGAGTGGCTGGACGCATCGTCGCTCGCATCCATCTCGAAAGCCTATGGCGGCGTCTTCGCCGTGGTGCAGATGTCCCACCTGCTGGCGCTTGCCTTGCTGGGGGGTGCGGTGCTGCTGTCCGACCTGCGCCTGCTGGGCGTGTTGATGCGGGACGTTCCATCTGAAGTGGTTGTGCGGGACACACAGCGATGGTTCAACCTTGCACTCGTGGTGATCGTGCTGTCCGGTATCTTCATGAGCTCCGCTGTCGCGATGAAGCTCTACTACAACGAGATGTTCTGGGCGAAGATGGCCGGCCTCGCGTTTGGCGCGGCATTCGTCTACGGCATTCGCGATCCGTTGCTGAAACACAGTCACGACACGATCAACCCCTGGTCGCTCCGCGCGGTTGCGGTCACTTCGTTGCTGGTCTGGTTCACCGTCGCGGCGGCCGGCCGCTGGATTGGCTTTTCGTGAAGGTGTCGAGATGAACAAACAGGCGCTTCTCGAGAACGCTGCGATAGGGATTGCGTGTCTGGTCCTCGTGGCAACCGGCTGGTTTTGGGCGCTGCAGGTGGTTGACGTCATCGAGACGCTGCGACTGGCGTATGGATGATGTTCCCGCGGGTCATTCCGCGGTGGGGAAAGGCTGATGAAATCGTTTCTTGCGGGCATCGCCGCATTGTTCATGGTGGCGCCGGCTGCCGCTGATTACCTGTCCGAATCCGGCAGGGCAGAGGTCGAAGCGTTGAAGGCGGCTTACCGGGGCTCACCGACGACGCCGGCCAGCTATCCCGAGCGCGCGGCGATCGCCTGGCGCTGGCTCAACGCGTTTGCGATGACTGGCGCATCCATACCCGTGAACATGACGACTGCGATCCGGCCAAATCTGCCGGATGGCCCCCGTCAAGGGAACGCGCGAAGCCTCGACTACTACCTCGAAGAGCTCATCTTGCTTGACGAGGAGCCCGCGGCGCTTGGGCAGCTGGAAGCCGACAAGGGGCCGTTCGAAGCCCGGAGCTATGCCGAAGTCCGCCAACGCTGGACCGTCGGCTCGCGTGGCGTCACAAAGGGTGGCGGCTTCCTGGTGGCGCGACACTTCATGCCTGGATACGGCGTCTTCCAGACCGATGCTCCGGCCAAGGCCAACTACGTTTCGATTCGAGCAGACCGTGAAGGGGTCAGCTTCGTGGCGGACGGTCGCCCGCTCGCGGGCATGCACGGCGGGTTCCGGGGTGCTCGGCCCGCGCTGTTCTTTCGCCTGAGCGCCGGCGAGTTGCAACCGGGGGACGTGGTCACCGTGACGTACGGCGATCAGGGCGGCGGCGGCCCGGGTTTGCAAATGGGGCCGGCGTCCACGGACTTCCTGCCGCTGCCGATTTACGTCGACTTCGATGGAGGCGGGCACAGCTTTGCGCTCCCCATCCAGCCTGTTGCCGTGCGCGGTACGGCGCTCGCGGGTGTCCACGCCTTTGCACCGTCAGTCGTGCGCCGCGGAGAGTCGTTCGAGATTTCGGTCCGGGCTCAGGACCGGTTTTATAACCGTGCCGCCGGACCGTTTCCGGCGTTCGTCGTGCGCGCCAACGGCCTGCTTGTCGGCGAGGTCGCCGCGGGGCCCGACGCCATTAACATCCTGCGGGCGTCGTTTGATGAACCGGGTGTCTACCGTCTCACCGTCGCGTCCGTGGATGGGCGCGTACGCGGAGTCGGCAATCCTGTGCTTGTTGACGCGGATGCGACCCGCGTCTTCTGGGGCGATACGCACGGGCACTCTGGATTTGCTGAAGGCATCGGGACTCCCGAGCGTTTCATGCGCTGGGCTAAAGACGATGCGCGCCTCGATTTCGTGACGCATTCCGAGCACGACATCTGGATGGATGACTACGAGTGGCGCGTGCTGCGTGATGTCGTGCGCCGCTTCTCCGAGCCCGGCCGGTTCGTGGCGTATCACGGTTACGAATGGACCACGCAGAATCGGTATGGCGGCCATCACAATGTCCTGTTCAGGGAAACGGAGGGCAGTCGGGTGCCCGTCCAGTTTCACCCGACCATCTCGGCGCTCTATGCGGGCCTGCGTGCGACGCACGATGTTGATGACGTGGTTGTCATTCCGCATGCACACCAGTCGGGCGACTATCGTCAGAGCGACCCCGAACTGCAGGACCTCATCGAGATCATGTCCCAGCACGGGACTTTCGAGTGGTTCGGCAGGAAGTACCTGGAACACGGCCATCAGGTCGGCTTCATAGCCGCCAGCGACAATCACCTGAGTCAGCCGGGGTATACCAGTCCCTGGCGTGGGGCGATGTCCCAGCGCGGTGGGCTGGCTGCCGTGTTGGCGGACGAGCACGGCAGGGACCCCATTTTCGATGCCATGAAGGCGCGTCATACCTACGCGACGACCGGCGACAAGATCATCCTGGATTTTGAGCTGAACGGCGGCACGATGGGTGACCGCGTCCGGTTTGCGGAATCGCGTCAGCTGACGGGGCGCGTCATCGGCACAGCCCCCATTCACACTGTCACGGTGCTCAAGAATCTCGAGCCGATCTACGAGCGCCGGTACCTCGCCAATGCGGAGTCCGTGCCAGGGAACGGCGAAGGCGTCTTCTATCTGTCGTTCGAGTCCGATTCCGTCCCCATGCACCCCCAGGACAACGCGCGCGGCACCAGGACCTGGCGCGGTACCATCGACGTGGAGAACGCGGAGCTCGAAAGCTTCGAGGCGACGGACTTCTTCAACCCCGAGGTCAACCGGCTGGAACGGGATGCGGAGGTGCCCAACCGCATCCACTTCGTGACGGGCTCGAGGGGGGACGCGAGTTCGATTCGCCTGACGCTCGAGAAGGTGAAACGCAGTGCCCGCCTGCGCGTGCGTACCGAAGCGGCCACCGAATACGGAAGTCCAACGCGATTCCGGCTGCCGGGCACCACGCCTGCCGGGGAGAGCGTCCTGCGGCTGCGCGACATGCGCGAAGGCGAACTGAAGAAGGTCATCCCTTTCGACATCTACGATGACGCCATCGTGCTGCGGCATGCGGTCACCGAAGGCCCAGACGATGTGACGTTCGAATTGACCGATACCGGCGCCATTCAGGGGGACCACTACTACGTGCGCGTCCGGCTGGCGAACGACGCAATGGCCTGGTCGAGCCCGATCTGGGTTGGGGGTTTTCCGCCCAGATGATCCGGCTGCTCGTCTGCGGGTTTCTGATCCTCTCCGCGTTCGGCCAGACGTGTGCGGACGACCTGCGGCCGATCTACATCGAGATCGCGGAGAGCGTGGACGCTGATGCGGTGATCTATCGCGTGAGGATCCGCACTCCGCCGCAGGTGTTGCCGGGCAACGATGCGGTGCTGCGTCTTCCTGACGCGTGCAGGGTTGCGGCGAGGCTTGGATCGCAGACGACGTACCGGTGCCCTGATGTGCTGCACGGTGACACAGTCACGTTGACGTTCAGTGCCATGGAAGTTCGGAACCCCGCTGTACTGAAGGTTTACCTCGCGAGCGGCGAGACTCACACGATGGCGTCTGGCGCGGGCGTTCGGGCCTGGACAGTGCCGTCTCTGGAAGAGGTGCTCGGTGTTGCCGTCCAGTACGCGTGGCTTGGCACCGAACACATCTTCGTTGGCTACGATCACTTGCTGTTTGTCCTCTGTCTGATCTGGATCGCGGGTTCGATGCGGCGCGTTGTGCTGACGATCACGGGCTTTACCGTGGCGCATTCGGTCACCCTTGCGCTCTCGGCGCTGGAGGTCGTGCGACTGCCGGTGCCACCCATCGAAGCGGTGATCGCACTGTCGGTGATGTTCCTCGCGTCGGAGATTGTCCGAGGTCCCGGTGAGACGCTGACGTGGCGGTATCCCGTCGTCGTGTCGGGTACGTTTGGTCTGCTGCATGGCCTCGGGTTCGCCGCCGTGCTGGCCGAGATCGGGCTCCCGCAAAACGAGGTTCTGACGGGGCTCGTCTTCTTCAACGTGGGGGTCGAGATTGGCCAGGTGCTGTTTGCGCTTGGCGTGCTCGGAGCCCTTGCGCTGGCCCGCCGCTGGTTTACCGACGAGGGGAAGCTGAGGGTCGCCGCGGGCTACGTGATCGGGTGTACCGCAACGTACTGGTTCATCGAACGGGTGACGGCCTTCGTGTGACGGGGTGGCGCCCCTTGCCGGGCGACGCGTACAACGCCCTTTGCTACCATCGCGGCACGTCTTTCTTCGAGCGCGTGCCGTGACCCGTCACTCCAGACACCGACACGCACTATGCGGGGTTGGGCGTCGCCCCGCTACTTGCTGAAACGGCCACGCCCCGTCGCTGGATGCGTTCACGAATCCTGGCCTGGCGTTCCTTGGTCAGCGGGTAGTTCCAGATGAACGGCAGCGCCACGAACTTGATGAGTGCCGGAATGATCGAGTAACACAGTGTCAGGACCAGGAGCGAGGTCTCCGAGTTGCCGTCGGGCGTGCGCGCGAGGGCAGGGTCTGCCGTCGCGTCGAAGCCAAACACGCCCACGATAAAGAGCGAGAGCGCGCCGCCCGCGGCAACGCCGCCTTTCAGCAACATTCCCCAAACTGAGAAGTACAGGCCCGCGCGCTGCTCGCCGGTGCGTGCCGAGTCGATGTCGACCGCGTCCGCGGCCATGGCTGCCGGAATTGCCAGCATAGCCCCCTCGGTGCAGCCTTTCATGACCATGATGAACAAGAAGACGCCGAACATGCCTTCGGGCACGAATGGGATGAAGGACGCCCACACGCTGTACCAGATCACCACGACGATGAAGGCTTTGTGTTTGCCAATTTTCTCGGCGAGTGCCGTCCACACGAAGAGCCCGACGACCGAGGCCGTGAAGTAGACCAGCAGATAGACCGAGTACCACTCGCCCGCATTGATCACGTGTTTGACGAAAAAGAACGACAGTCCACCGGTCATTGCACCGCCGAGCGCGCTTACGGTGTAGCAGATGATGAGCCGCATGAACGGGCCGTTGCGGCGGATCACTTTCATGCTCGCGAAGAAACTGGCCTTGCGTCGTGGGATGACGACCTGGTCCGGTTCCTTGACGAAAATGCACGCGAGGATCACTGTGATTGGCAGCAGGGAACCGACAAAAATGCAGAGCCAGACAAGGATCTGCCCGGGGTTACCGGCGCGGGCCGCCATGACGGCGCCCAGTTCTTCGGAGAAGTTCGAGAAGAGCGTGTCGAGCGTGTTGCCGCTCATGTTGAGGTAGATGAGGGTTCCCGCGATGAGCGGCAGGGCGGTCGCGATCACGACCCCCAGGTAGTGGAACTGTTCGCGCAGACCGGTGATCGAGGTCCGTTCGTCGTAGTCGGTGGTCAGTTCGGCCCCCCACGCGAAGTAGGGAAGCTGCACGATCGTGAACGAAAGGTAGATCATGATCACCCAGAACCCGAAGTAGAGCAGGGTGGGGTTCTCCGGCGGCAGGAACAGCATGTACATCGAGTACATCAGCAGCGGCGTGCCGACCAGGATCCAGGGTTTACGTCGACCGATCGGCGTCCGCATCTTGTCGGACAGGACACCAATCAGGGGATCGGTGACGACGTCCGAGAGCCGCGCGGCAAAAATGATCGCGGCCATCGAGATGAGACTGATCCCGAGTTCTGCGTAGTGCGGCTGCACGTAAACACCAACCGGGAGCAACGCCACCGATATGGGGAGGTACATGCTGGCGTAGCTGGTCTTTCGGAATGGGCCAATCGATCCGGTCGATCCCTGCGTCCCTGCCATTGTCTGCTCCCCCTGTCTCGGACCGGCATCGTGTCACTGTTCGTCGCTGGGGTACAGGGGGCGCCTTGTGTGTACAGAAGCATGCGCCTAAGGTGGGCGAAGCAGTGACCGGGAGGGGTCCATGGCTTACGAACGATTCAGTCGGCCAAATCTCGAGGGAGCCACGGAGCGTGATGTCGGTGACTACCGGCTTGCGCTCGTGAGCCGGGATGTGGGAGCAGACGGCGGCCCCACAGTGCACGTCTTTGGCCCGGTGGCGGGTGCCCGGGAAGAAATCCTCCGCTTCGACTGTTTCCGCAAGGCGCCGCACTACCACCTTGCGATCAGCTATGCGGACAACCCGGTCGTCGCCATCGAATCGGAAGACCCGCTGGGCTGGACACTCGCAGAACTGGGCAGGCACTTCCCGGATTTTCTCGAGCGAGCGGGCGCGCCGAACGAACTCGACGCCGGATGGGAAGGTCAGCTATCGGAGGCGCTGGCGGAGTTCCGCAGCGCTGTATAGAAGGGGCCGCTGCCCGACGCCGTGTCGGGCAGCGTCACGGGTCAGTCGAACTCGAGTCCGTCGAAGCTGCCGTCTTCCCGCCACTCTTCCAGCAGCTTGAAGAAGCGGATCGAGCCGCCGCCGTAGGGGGCTGACTGCGCCGCGTTGGGATTCGGCTGCCCTTCGTTGTTGTAGTAGCCAGGCGTGCAGTCGGGTCCGCCAAGTCCGCCCATGGGACCGCCGGCGAAACCGAGGATCGTTTCGACCCACTTGTCTTCAGCTTCCTTCGTCACCTCGACCCGGGTGTGGCCCGCATCGAGTGCGGAGGCAATGATGTGGGCCTGATGCACGGCAGACTCGTCCAGCAGGTGGGGGAAGTTGGCGGTGAATCCGCCCTGGGACGTGTTCATGATGAAGAGGTTCGGAAAGCCGTGACTGCCCATGCCGTGCAGCGAGCGAGTCCCTTCTTCCCAATGATCGGACAGCTTCGCACCGTCGACGCCCGTCACGTCGTACCCTGAACGACGGGTGTAGGACGTCCCGACCTCGAAGCCTGTGCCGTAGATCAGACAGTCGAGTTCGTACTCGACACCCGCGACCACAACGCCTTTTTCGGTGATGCGCTCAACGCCCTGTCCATCGGTATCGACGAGTTCGACATTCGCGCGGTTGAAAGTCGGCAGGTAGTCGTCGTTGAATGTCGGCCGCTTGCAGAACATCTTGTAGTACGGCTTCAGTTTCTCGGCCGTATCCGGGTCGTCGACGAGGGAGTCGACCCTGGCACGAATCTCTTCCATCTTTTCGAAGTTCGCCATCTCCATCACTTCGGCGACGTTCATGTTCTCGCCCTGACGTGCCTTCTGGAAGTTGCTCATCATCTTGCCGATGAGATCGGTCCAGCCGTCGTCGACGAGATCAACCTCCTGCGGCACACCGGAGATGAGCGCGTTGAAGTTCTCCATGCGCTCTTTCTGCCAGCCTTCATCCAGGCCCTTCGCCCATTCGGGGTCGGTTGGAGAGTTGCCGCGAACGTCGACCGTGGATGGGGTCCGCTGGAAAACGTAAAGCTGTTTCGCGCCTTCGCCCAGAAACGGGACGCACTGGATCGCCGTGGCGCCGGTACCGATGATGCCGACTACCTTGTCGCTCAGCTTGTCGAGATTGCCGTCCGGACCGCCGCCCGTGTAGTCGTAGTCCCAGCGACTCGTGTGGAAGCTGTGGCCTTTGAAACTGCCAATACCGGGCAGGCCTGGCAGCTTCGCCCGGTGCAGGGGGCCGTTCGCCATCGACACGAAGCGCGCCCGGAGGGCGTCGCCGCGGTTCGTCGAGACGATCCAGCGCCGGTCCGTCTCGTCCCATTCGAGACCGGTCACTTCGGTCTGGAAGAGCGCGCTGTCATAAAGATCGAAGTGGCGTCCGATATTTGACGAGTGCGCGAGAATCTCGCGTGCGTACGAGTATTTCTCTTTGGGGATGTAGTCGAGCTCCTCGAGCAAAGGCAGGTAACAGTAGGCCTCGATGTCACATTGTGCGCCCGGGTAGCGGTTCCAGTACCAGGTGCCGCCGAAATCGCCACCCTTCTCGATAATGCGAATGTCCTTCACGCCTGCCTGGCGCAGGCGGGCGCCGGCCTGCAGACCTCCGAAGCCGCCGCCGATCAGGACGACATCCACTTCTTCAGTGAGGGCATCCCGCTCGATCGTCTCGGCGATGTACGGGTCTTTGAGGTAGTGGGCGTACTCCCCCTTCATCTCGATGTACTGTTTGTTGCCGTCAGTGCGCAGGCGCTTGTCGCGCTCCGCGGCATACCGTTCACGCAATGCATCCGGATCGAAGGCGCGTTCGCTGGTCTCGGACATGATTCCCTCTGAAGTGGTTAGGGGGCTGAATTCCAGCGCGCAAGTGTACCCGATGCGACGGCGGCGTCGAATCGGAGTCGAACCGGGGGGAGGGGGCAGCGGGTCGTCAGGCTGCTACAGGGGCCCGCTACAGGGGCCTGCGACAGGGGCAGGAGGCGGCCGTCGACAGATTTCGAGGTCTGGTCTCGGGGTCGGCGCCGGGTGTCTGAATGGACCTCGGCCGCCGCGTGACTGCGGCTCGACGCTTTTCAAGCGATGAACGCGCGTGAAGTGCGCGCGATCAGTGTGCGCTGGCGATGGGCTTGGACTGATTCAGTTCGGTCTCGCGCAGCACGTTCTTGATGGGGATGTCATTACAGACGAGTTTCCCGAGCTTGGCGCGGGAGATGCGGTATTCGCGCGCCTGGCGATAGAGTTGGTCGCGGGACTCGGTGGCTGCCTGACAGAGCGCGGTGGCGTAGAGCTGTTCTGCGGCTGCCTGCTTGGACCTGGGGGCTGCCTGGACGCTGACGGCGCAGGCAATGAGCAGCAGTGCTGTGATCGTCTTCTTCATAGTGTAGGTACCTCTGGATCGGCACTTCAGCCATCGGGCTCAATCGAAACCTGGATGGTCAGATGCCGTTTTCATTAATTTCTTTACATAAGTGGCCCTATCTGAACCGAATCTTCACCTTTTTTGCAAATTAAGATTGCGCTTTTCGCGATTCGACCAGGGCAAGCATCTGTCCTGACCCGATCACCTCTCTTCATCAACTCTTTGAGTTCGCTTAACGCTTCTTATTGAACGTTTATCGAACGTTAACGGCCGTTCTCTAGACTGCGCCCGTCCTTCCAAACACCCCAGACAAGGTCGGAGAATGAAGAAGCTTTTGGTTCTACTTACGCTGTGCGGCACGCTTGCCGCGTGTGACAGCGGCGACATCAATATTTCGCCCGCCACGACAGACAACCGGGTCGACTCATCGACCAACAACAGCAACAACCCGGATAACTCGGTCACCATCGGTGGCGCGGGTGACACGGTTGCCTCGACGACGCTGTCCGCGGCCGCGAACGCGGGTGACACGACCCTGATGGTGACGTCGACTGCGAAATTCGCGAACGGTCAGGCGATCGTCGTCGAGCTTGCCGATGGTTCCAACCACACGACAACAATCGCTTCGTTCATCGCCAACCAGTCGGTCACGCTCGCGAGTGCGCTGCCCTCCGTAGCGGCCGCTAGCGCCATGGTCACGGTCGTAGGTTCCGAAGTCGAGAATCCCTGTGCGTCCTACATGAACACTGGTGGCCAGACGCTGGAGGGGCGCTATGACGGTGTGAACTGCACGTATGCACCCTCGTTCGCAGATGCGGGCAACAACCTGCGCGCTGACGTGTTCATCCCGGAACTGCCGGGTGGTGTGCACATCTTTCAGGGCAGCCTGTTCGTCGGTGAGGCGCACGCCAACAACGCTGAACTGCAGGCTGCCGGTATCGCAGAAGGCGGCGACGGACCGACGCTGACCATCGAGGCCGGTGCAACGCTCGCCTGGCCTGACAACACCAAGTTCTTCATCGTCAACCGCGGCTCGCAGATCTTTGCGGTCGGCACGGCCGACAAGCCCATCACCCTGACCGCAACGAAAGACGCTGTCGACGGCGCCGCCGGGCCGGAAGAAGTTCAGCTGTGGGGCGGCGTGGTCATCAACGGCTTTGGCGTGACCAACAAGTGTGGATACACGGGTTCGCGCGGTGTCGACCTTGTGCTCGTTGGCGAGTGCAATGTGGCCGCCGAAGGCGCGGAGGGTCTCGATGAGTCCTTCTACGGCGGCGACAACGACAATGACAGTTCCGGGCGTATGGAATATGTGATCGTCAAACACACCGGCGCCCAGGTCGCCAACGGCGATGAGTTGAACGGCGTGTCGTTTGGCGGAGTTGGCCGCAACACGATCGTGCGCAACGTGCAGGTGTATTCCACCTACGACGACGGGTACGAGATGTTCGGGGGGGCTGTGAACGTCGAGAATTTCGTCGCGATGTACGTCCGTGACGATTCGATCGACGTCGATGAGGGTTACATTGGCACCTTTACCAACTCGCTGATCATCCAGAACGCGACTGACGGCAATCGCTGCATCGAGGCGGACGGGATTGGGTCGTTTTCGAGCAAGACTGACGCATTCATCGCCGATCAGTTCGCCCGCGGTCTCAACTCGCGGCCGACCATCAACAACCTGACCTGCATCCTCTCGCCCTCGACTGGTACGCACGATCCCGGCGCTGGCTTCCGTCTGCGGGAAGGACTCTGGCCGACGATCAACAACGCGCTCGTGATCGGTTCCTTCAGCGCTGCGACCGAAGGCGACGACAACTGGTGTGTACGCATTGACGACGTTGCGGCATCCGAAGGTTTTGCGCTGGGGAACGCGTCGATCAACAACTCGGTGTTCGCCTGCGAAACCAAATCCGACAAGGAAATCAACGGCATGGCGGTGCATGACTTCCTGATCGCGAATGGCGGCAACGTGTTTGCGGACGTGACCGGTACGGCGAGCGCCACGGCAGTTGCCAACACTGAACTGCAGCTTCTGGGCGGTACGCCTCCCTTCTACGCGCTCGCCCGCACCGACATGGTCCTCAACGACGCCGGTCTTGGTGACGGCGCCAATGTTGGTGCGCTGATCGTCGGCCAGGCCGATTGGGCCACCGGTTGGGCGTATGGCCTTGTGGAGGGCAACCGGGGCCAGGCGCTCTGGTTCGAGTCTCTGTAACGACGCTCTGGTCGCGCAAGGGGCGAGGCGGCAGTGCGGCGTTTTGTCGTTCACCTTCCGCTCCCCGGGCCAACCGATCCGTGACTCACTACCAGAAAAAGGTTCCCGGCATGAAACTGAAGCCACTCGTAACAGCTGTCCTGCTGGTTATCGCAGCGCCCGCCGCTGCACAGGACGAATCAACGGAAGCTGCTGGACCGGACGTCGAAGAGGTTGTGGTCCTCGGCCGCTTTCTGAGCGCCGCGCAACAACTGCAGAGCGAACGGATGGACGACGATTCGGTCGTCGACGTGCTCGATGCCGACTCGATCAGCCGCCTCGGCGACTCCACTGTCGCGTCGGCATTGCGGAGGGTGACGGGGCTCAGCCTCGTCGCTGGCAAGTTCGTCTACGTCCGCGGCCTGGGTGAGCGCTACTCGGCAACGACCCTGAACGGGGCGACCATTCCGTCTCCTGACCTGACCCGTAACGTGATCCCGCTGGACATCTTTCCGGCATCCGTGGTTTCGGGGCTTGTGGTCCGGAAGAGCTTCGCGCCGGACATCATTGCCAACTTTGCAGGCGGCCTGATCGATATCCGCACGACCGCATTCAACGACGAAGGGTTCAACTGGTCGTTGGAAGCTGGTTTCGGCGGCAACACGGAAGTCGACGGTGACGTCTTCGGCTACTCCGGAGGCGGCGACGACGACTACGGTACCGACGACGGTACACGTGAGCTTTCGGCAGCGCTGCTGAACGGCATGAACGAGTACCAGGCCAGCATCAGCGCGGCGTCGATTCTCGATAACCTGCGGCGCGGTGGCGATGCGGGCGCAACGTTTGCAGACGCGGAAGCCATCAACCGCCGGCTGGCGCTGGCACTCAACCGCAACGTGGAGATACGGCGGGAGAGCAGCGATCCGGACATGAACATGCGCGGCAGCATCGGCCAGACGTTTTTTGCCAGTGAAGCGTTGGAGATTGGTGCGCAACTGACCGCGTCGTACGATCGGGTCACACGACAGACTGTCCAGCGCACGTACAACTTCGAGCAGCCGGGCGAGATCTTCGGCACGGAGACGGAAACGACCCACTTGGTAAACATGAACGGTCTCGCCACCCTGGGCGCGCGCTACACCGACGACCACGAAGTGAGCGCAAGCGTCATTTATCTGCGCGATACCGACGATGAGGTTGCAGTCCTCGACTACTTCCCGGCGGAGAATCCGCGCTCGGACGGACGCGGGTTCCGCGACTCGCGGGTCGAGTTCGAAGAGCGGGAGATGGGCATCATCCAGTTCCGCGGTGCGCACCGCCTCGGCTACGACACCAGGGAGACACTGAATCGCTTCCGCATCTTCAACTTCCTGCCCGAAGAAACAGAAGTGAAGTGGTTCTATTCGGACGCGACGTCGGAGACGGGAATTCCCAATCGGGTCATTGTCAGCTCCGACACGGTGACCGATGCGGCAACCGGAGCAGTGCAGAGCGCTTCGATTCGCCAGGATGTGAGCGCTGCCGATTTCCGGTTCACCGATCTCGAAGATGAGGTGCTCAGTTACGGCAGTACCGTGAATCTTCCGTTCATCTTCGACAACGCGACGGTCGACGTGACGTTCGGCTATCAGCACGGGCGCAAGGCGCGTGTGTACCAACAGCGCGAGTTCGGGTTGGGGTCAGCAAATGCGGCGTCCACGCTCCTCGCCGGTAGCGTGGGTCAGGTGTTTTCCGACGTGGCGATCACCAATCCCGCGAATGGCTTCCAGCTTCGCGTTCAGGGTGGTGCGAGAAGCTACATTGCGGCAACGCTCACCAGCGGTTACTTCGGCATGATCGACACCCTGCTGAACGATACCTGGCGGTTCACGATCGGTGCGCGGCAGGAAGACTACAGCCAGGTTGCCCTGCCGTGGAATGTGTATGGCTACAACGCCGACTCCCCGCAGCTGCCGACCGATCCGGCCGAGCTGGAGGCGGCGTCCTTTCAGGATGACGACGTTTATCCAAGCATCACCGTGGCGTATCTGGGAGAGTGGTGGGCCGAGGAGTTCCAGCTCAGGGTCAGCTGGAGTGAGACCGCAATCCGTCCTGACCTGCGGGAAGTGACCGAGGCGAGCTACGTAGATCCGATCTCCGGCGAGTTGGTCTTCGGCAACTCCGGCGTCAGGCCCTCGCAGGTCGAGAACTTCGACATCCGTGCGGACTGGTTCTTTGCCAATGACAACAGCTTCACGGTGTCGTTCTTCAGCAAGACGATCGACAATCCGATCGAGTTCTTCGAAACACCGGCGTCCGACACCAACCGGGCCCGTTCGATCATCAACGCGGAGTCGACTGAGATCGACGGCATCGAAATCGAAGGCCTAATACGCCTCAGCATGCTGGGTGACTGGGGAGAAGCCTTCTTCATCCAGGGCAACGCGACGATCCAGAATGCCGAAACAGTGGCTGGCCCGCTGGCCGATGCGCCGACCAACGACAAGCGCGAAGCGACGGGTGCGTCTGAGTTCATTGGCAACCTGATGCTTGGATTCGACTCCAACGATGGTGCGCACACGGCATCGCTGATCTACAACGTGTTCGGTGAACGCCTCTACAGCGCGGGTCGTCTGGGTGCGCCGGACGAGTTCGAGCAGCCGTTCAATTCGCTCGACTTCACCTATACCTGGTATCCGATGGACACTCTGACGCTGAAGGCGAAGCTCCAGAACGTCCTGAACGAATCGGTCGAGATCGAGGGCGGCGGTGTCGTGGTCTTCAGGGAAGATCCGGGTACGAGCCTTTCGTTCAGGCTGAAGTACGCGTTCTGACGTTGGCACACGCATGAAAAGGCCCGCTCGTTCGAGCGGGCCTTTTTTGTTGGCCTGACGGTATGGTTTCCGGGGTGAGCGGATGTCGTGAGGCTTTCGATTTCATTTTATATCAGTATATTACGAGCAATTCTGCATGTTGGACCTCAGAATGAGCAGCGCCGTCAAAGTGCGGGTCCCCGATTGTCGCCCCGGGCGCCTGCCCGACATGGAACTGGTCGGCTACCTCGAACGGTGGTGCCTCGCGCCGCGAAGCGCGGGCGGGAACCTGTACCTGCATCACATCATTGCGGGTGACGAGGCGGTCATGCATGACCATCCCTGGGATTTCCAGAGTGAAATCCTTGAAGGCGGATACTTCGAAATGACCTGTGATGGCCCTGTGGAACGCCGCAAAGGGGATGTCTTCAGCAAACGTGCCGAAGCTCTCCACTACATCATGACCGTCAGACCCGGAACGTGGACCCGGATTACGACCGGGCCCAAGACCCGGGACTGGGGATTCGTACGGGGCGGCGTGTGGGTCTCGCACACCGCCTACGGCGGCCGACGGATGGAGGCGGTGTTTCGTAACGGCTACGAAGAAGGCAGTCTCGCGGGCTAGAGTGGCCGTATCAGGCACGGTCTCCAAGGACGTGAACCAGAGCCTCCCGGAAGACGCACCGCCTTCGGACATCAACGTGATCGCCGGGGTGCCCGCTCGGGCGAGCCCATCAGGTACGAGATGGACAAGGCTCCGGCTCCCCGTCAGGCCAATTCCTGTACACCCCGCGCGTTTCCGGGGCAACCGTCGGTTCGTGCCGCACACGCTGTCCGATTGCGGTGATCCGATCGACGTGTTGGCTGCGAACACCCGTCCCGGTACCTCCCTGGCTTCAGACCGACGCGTCTTTCCAGATCGCCCGCGCTTCAGCGTCCAGCGTCGCATCCTCGATCCGGCTCTCGGCATCGAGGACGATCGAGCGTCGGTCGGTCGTGCTGTACCGCGGCCAGTGCGGCAGACCGGCACCGTTCGGATCACCTGTTCGCGCAAAAGCGAGCACCGTGTCTGACCACTTCCGTGCGAGGTCCCGTACGACCGGATCTGATCCGTCGTGGAACGACAGCGTGGTGGCGGGCAGCTCGAAGCTGTTGAAAGTAAAGGCGATTTCGGCCGCGTGGGTCGCGCCGAGATTGCCGCCCATCGCCGTTGCCGGCAGATCGAAACGATACAGCCAGCCGCCCGGGCCGGCTGCCGTGGCTGCCTGCGCATTGTCGATCGACGCCCGGCGGAACATGTCCACCCAGATCCGCTCGTACAGCGCACGGTCATCCAGATCCGGGTGTGCCTGGCGCAGCGCGCCGACGTAGCCCGAAGGGTCAGACCCCAGCATCGTGGATCGGGCGAGATGCATGCCCACCGTGGCAAGTATCTGCGAGAAGTCCGCATCATCGCCCGACACCATCGATGTAAAGAGTGTGCCTTCGTCCCGATTGGAGCCGGCAATGTAGGGCACGCAGGCGTCGCCGCGCTCCGCCATCGCGACGTGGGTGGGCCGCGTCACCACGATGCCGTCGACGCTCGAGCCGGATCCGCTGATGCCGGTGCGGTTCTGCAGAGCCAGGATCTCGGTGGCCGGCATCCCCTGGAGGGTTGTCAGAAGGTCGTCGACTTCGACCCCGAGCGCGTCTGCAAGCGGTTTGGTGAAGTCCGCCGGCGGCGTCGACGGGGTCCCGCCACTATGGGCGATCGCGCGGTGATACAGACCGTCTGCCGAAGGTGCCGACAGCAGAGCGTTGACCGACCCGCCACCCGCGGATTCGCCGAAGATCGTCACATTGCCGGGATCGCCCCCAAAGTCCGCGATGTTGTCCCGGACCCAGCCGAGCGCCGCGATCTGATCCCGGAAGCCGTTCGAAGCGGAGCCCGCATAGGTCTCTGCGAACCTCGAAAGATCGAGGAAACCGAACAGGCCCAGGCGGTAGTTCACGGTAACGACAACGACGTCGCCCTGGGCCGCGAGCACCGAGCCGTCGTATTCGTTGGCGCTCCCCATGAGAAACGCGCCGCCATGAATCCAGACCAGCACGGGGCGCGATCCCGGCCCGCCTGACCCATCCCCGGCGGCCGGGGTGTAGATGTTCAGAATGAGACAGTCTTCGGAGAGTTCGCCCTGCGCGCCGGCGCTGAGCGGACTGTCCGCCTGCAGGGAACGGGGCCCCCAGCCGGTTGCGTCGAATGTCCCTGACCAGGCGGGTGCCGGTGCGGGCGCGTGAAATCGCAACTCGCCAAGCGGCGGCGCCGCATACGGGATGCCCCGAAATACCTGGACGCCGTGTGTTGTCGTGCCTTCGATGGGTCCGAGGCGTGTAGTGACCGGGCTCAATGCAGTCTCCGTTCGTGTGAGTGAGGGGCGTGGTTCCGTAACTTAACACCGCTGTCACCCCTCCGCCGGGCCCCCGGGAGGGACGGCCCGTTCGCGAAAATGCAAGGGACCGGGGCCGACGATGCCATATAGTAGGACGTTCATCTGACAGTACTGTGCGTCCCCATGATTGAATTTGAGTCGGCGGGGCCCGAGACCGGGTCGAAGGGTGAGAATCTGGCTTCTGACACGGCATCGGGTGTCGGGTCCGGGGCAGCAGAGACGAATGGTCGTACGGGAGGCCCGGACCTTCCGATCCGGCACGTCGACTCTGTTGAATTGCTGCTCCGCGGAGCATATGAGCGCGACGGCTTCGACCTTGTCATTCGGGGCCAGGACGGTCAGGTTCAGGTCATCGAAGACTACTTCGGCCAGCTCCAGACGCCGACGCTCCTGCACGGCGGCGCGGGCCTGTCGCCGGTCATGGTCCGTTCACTGCTCACCACGCCCTTTTCTGAGGGCGTTCAGTTTGCGGGCCCCGCGAGCGGCGCGTTAGGGCCCGCGATTGGCCGGGTCACGCTGGTTCGGGGTGAGGTGAAGGTCACTCACGCGGACGGCAGTGAAGACACCCTGCGACGCGGCGACCTGATCTATCGCGGCGACGTCGTCGAGACCGGACCGAATGCGTTTCTCCTCGCGCGGATGAACGACGGCAACGGTCCCCGTGGCACCGCATTCAGCCTGGGCCGCAACGGGCGCGCCAGTTTCGATGAGTTCGACTTCGTCGATGACCCTGATCCGGACAAGGACGTCGGCAACTTCGAGGCCACTGTCTTTGTCGGTGGCTTCCGCTACCGCAGCGGCGCGCTCGGGAGCCTGAAGCCGATCAGCGCAGGTTCCCACTCCGTGATTCGCACGCCCACCGCCTTCATCGGGATCCGGGGCAGCGAACTCGAAGGCAATGTGGCGGACGACGGCGAAACGCTGGTGGTACACCGTGACGGTGTGCTCGACATCTTCGATATCAACCAGCAGAACGACCCGGTTGTGCTGGACACCCCGGGTAACACTTCGTTTGTCCTGACTGACGGCAGTGCAACCAAGTTTGCGCAGCCCACCGCGCAGCAGGCCGCAACAGTCGAGGCCGCGCTGCCTCCGCCCATCAGCACGACCGGTGAAGACGACCCGAACGCCGACGAACCGGATCGCGACGAGGCTGCCGACACGACCCCGGACGAGACTCCTGCAGGTCCGGCCCGGCCCGACGGCACGCCGGAGGACGAGGCGGCGGAGGAGGAGGTTCAGCCCGGGGAGGACGTCGAAGAGGAGGCTGAGGAAGACGCCGAGGAGAGCGAGGACGACGAGGAGGAAGACGCCGAGCGTGACGTTCCGGACGAAGATGCTGAAGACGCCGAAGGCCGGGCCCCGCCTGCCGACGAGGCGCCGGCGGAACAACAGGCAGACCAGCCGGCTGAACCTGCCAACACGCCGGCGCCGCCGCCAGCCCCTGCGGAGGAAACGCTGAGCCAGCAGGATCAGCAGGAAGAGCGTGAGCAGGTCGAGCAGGAGAGCACCAGCCAGAACACGCAGGAAGAGTCGCCCACTCAGACGACTCCCGAACGCCCGCCGGCGCCGCCCCAGGAAGAGTTGCCGCCGCCCGACAATCCTCCGGAGGCAATGGACGACGTGTTCGAGGTCAATGCAGACATCAGCGCGACGCTCGACGTATTGGCCAACGACACCGATCTGGACCTTGGACAGACGCTGCGGATCGCGGAGGTCGACACCTCCGGAATCTCGGGCGACGTCACCATCGTCGACGGCAACACACTGACCTACACGCCCCCTGAAGGGCTTGAGTCTCTGCCGGCAGGCGAGAGCGTGCAGGAGGTGTTCGCGTACTCCGTGACTTCCGGCCTGCTCGAAGACAAGGCCGAGGTCACTGTCACCGTGCTTGGCGTCAACGATGCGCCTACATCGGCGGACGTGCTGGGTGTCTCAGCGAGCGAGGACTCCATCGTGCCGCTCTCCGGCTCGATGTTTCCGTTC
>PBVL01000210.1 GCA_002728675.1 Gammaproteobacteria bacterium | reverse complement strand
GGGATCACGCCTTACGGGTCCGCTCACGCGGGATATTGAGCTTCTGGCGTTTCTCCCAGAGGCTCTTCCGACTGATGCCCAGCATTTGCGCAAGTTCGGTTTCCGTCTTGTGATCCTGGTTTTCGAGGATGACCTTCTGCAGGAAATCTTCGATCGACAGGTTCGTGTCATCCCCCTGTGCAGGGGCCTGCAGCACATCACCCCGGTTGACCGCGGGGTCGCTGCGCGGCTCTGCGTCGGCTTCGACGCCCAACAACTCCGGGCCAATGCTCGTGCCGTCGCACAGGATCATCGCGCGTTCGACCGAGTTCTCGAGTTCGCGGATGTTGCCGGGCCAAGTGTAGTCGCGAATCATGTCTTCCGTCTCGGCCGTAAACGTCATGCCGGGCTTGTGCAGGGTGTGACTCGCGCGGGCCAGGAAGTGCTGCGCCAGTTCGAGAATGTCTGCGCCACGATCCCGCAGAGGCGGCAGGACGAGGCGCACGACATTGAGCCGATAGTACAGGTCTTCGCGAAACTCGTTGCGGCGCGTCAGCGCCCGCAGATCTCTGTGCGTCGCTGCGATGAGCCTGACGGATACTTTTTTGGTCTCCACCGATCCGACGCGCCTGACCTCGCCTTCCTGCAGCACACGCAGCAGCCGCGCCTGTGCATCGAGGGGCAACTCGCCAATCTCATCGAGGAAGAGCGTTCCGCCGTCGGCTGCTTCCACCAGACCGACCCGGGCATTCGTCGCGCCCGTGAACGCCCCCTTCTCGTGCCCGAACAATTCACTCTCGATCAGGCTGTCCGGAATTGCCGCGCAGTTGAGTGAGATCATCGGCCGGTCGGCCTGCATCGATCGGTTGTGAATGGCCTTGGCTACCAGTTCCTTGCCCGTTCCAGATTCACCCATGATCAGGACCGTCGTGGGCGTCGGAGCAACCTTGTCAATGCGGGCGTACACCTCGCGGATGGCGCTGCACTCACCGATCATGTCGTCCATCGAGCAGGTGCGGGATGCCGGCGTCGTGCCGATCAGTTCGCGAATCGTGGCCAGCATCTCGTCGTATTCGAACGGCTTCGCGATGTACTCCGCCGCGCCGAGCTTCATCGTCTCGACCGCGGAACGCAGGCTCGCGTACGACGTCATCACGAGCACCGGCACATCGCCGGCACGCGAAATGAGATCAGTTCCGGCAGGGCCGGGAAGGCGGAGGTCGGTAATCACGAGGGCGAAATCCTGCAGGTCGTTCTGCAGGGCTTCTTCCACTGATCCAGCTTCAGTTACTTCGTATGATTGTTGTGAGAGGAAGCGTGAGAGAGCGGTTCGGATTACAACCTCGTCCTCGACGATGAGTATCCTCGACCGTTGCATGTGTTCAGGCTGTAGCTGAAACCTCGTTCCTGTGGTTACCCTTGTGGGCGTCGTGCCCGCAGTATGACGGTCGGTCAGCGGGCCACCGACGGACGTGTTGAAGTTAACACAACGTCATTGACCGAAGTCAAATCACCAGCGCACGGGAAGCGCAGTGTGACGCAGGTGCCACGGGGCTGCTTTGGTGGCGGACTGTCGGCAGAAATGGATCCGTCGTGCTCGGCGACGATGGTCGTCACGATGGCAAGCCCCATGCCAGTTCCTTCGCCGGGGCCCTTCGTTGTGAAGAACGGGTCGAACACCTTGGTCAGCGCGTCTCCCGGAATGCCCGTGCCCGTATCCTCAACGCGGCAGACGACCTCGTTGCCCTCTACAAACGCCGAGACCCTGACATCGGAGCCGGGGCCGGACGCGTCCCTGGCGTTGGTCAGCAGGTTGACGAACACCTGTGCCAGGCGCTGGGGGTCGCCTTCGATAATTGCGTCATCTGCACAGGCGTTACGGAACGCGACCCCCGCATTCTTGTCAGCGAGCGAGACGAGCGCAATCGACTCGTCGACACACTGGCGGATCCCGACCGGCATCACCACGCGTGTCGCGTCCGAGCGGCCGCGATGCGCAAAGTTGATGAGCGCCTGCAGAATGGTCGATACCCGCTCGGTCTGCGTCAGGATGTCGGAGGCGAGCTCGCTCTGTTCGTCGTTCTCCGCCTCGAACTTCAGATTCTGGGCGAGGCACGCGATGCCGGTGATGGGATTGCCGATCTCGTGTGCAACGCCGGCCGCGAGTTCGCCGATGGCGGCCAGGCGCTCCGTATGCAGGAGCTGATCCTCCATACGCTTGCCCTCGGTAATGTCGTCGATCACCAGGACCAGGTCCTGGGCGTCCCGGTCGGTGCCCTGATCCACGGAGGCCTTGTGGAGGTTGACCATGCGCCGGGCACCGTCAGCCTCGACTTCGACCCGTAACCGGTCGGTTCGGTCGCTGTCGATGAACGTCGCAAACAGCTCGCACCACGGTTGCGGCAAAGCGGCGACCGGCGAGCCGACCGCGCGGGTGGCCGGCAGACCGGTCACCTCTTCCATCGCCCGATTCCACAGGATGACGATGCCGTCACGATCGATGGAACTGGTCGCTGAGGGCAGGTCGAGCAGTATCTGCCGGTGGTAACGCCTCAGCTTGTCGAGTTCGGCGGCGAGTCCGGTCAGGCGGGTCTGGTAGTCCTCGAGGCGATTCTCGATGAGCGGGACCCGTTCCGGTTCGCCGCGTGCTGACCGGTTCTTGTACGGCACAAACCGCGACACGACGCGATGGGCAATCGTCTGTCCGAGAATCCCGGAGAGATTGGTCTCCATCTGGTCGCGGATCTGGCGCAGCGCGTCCGGACGTGTCTCGTCTTCCCTGAGCGCCAGGTCCCGTAACGCTCGGTTGACGGCGTATTCTGCGCCGCTTGGACCGATTGCGGTTGCCAGCTTTTCCTGAAGTTCCCGTACGCTCGAAGCAACGAGTTCGCCGCGGAAATTGCGCGTGATCGAGTTCGACATGCACTCCGCCGCGGCGTTGGCTTCTTCCCGCGACTGCCGAGAGGCGAGGGAGAACACGATGAAGACGATCGAATTGACCGCAAGCGACAGCTTTGCGGCGTTGTCCCAGGACGACTTCGCCAGCTCATAGGGCAGCGGTATGGACAGGGTGAACTTGGCGATCACGATGTCGTAGATCAACGGCATCATCAGGGTCAGGAACCAGACGGTGAATCCGGCGACGAGCCCGGCGATGAAGCCGCGGCGTGTTGCGCGTGGCCACAGGAAGGCGCCAACCAGTCCGGGCAGAAACTGCAGGGTTGCGACAAACGCCATCAGCGCGAGACTGATCAGATTCTGCTCGACGTTGAACAGCCGATACAGTCCATAAGCGGCCAGGATGATGCCGCCGATCAGCACGTGTCGGCCAATCAGCAGGCGCGAGACGATCCGGCTGTCGCGGCCCGGAGGGCGGATAAACGGGAGGATCACGTGATTCAGGGTCATCGATGAAAGCGCGAGCGTCGACACGATCAGGACTCCGCTCGCCGCCGCGAGACCGCCGATGAAGGCCAGTATGGTGAGGGCAGGACTCCCGAGGTGAATGCCCATCCCGAGCAAGTAGTACTCAGGGTCGGTTGTGAAGCCCGCGTAGTCCGCCGCCCAGACGATCGGCGCGATGGCGGCGCTCATGATCAGCAGGAACAGCGGGACGCCCCAGCGCAGACCGGCAAGCACGCGCGGATCGTCGTTTTCCGTGAACAGCATGTGGTAGACGTGGGGCATCGCTACCACCCCCGCGAAGAACAGCAGCAGCAGGGTGCGTGAGGCCCCTTCGGACAACGCCTTTTCGAGCGGCGCGTTCTGGTGTTCGAGCCAGACGTTGAGCTGCGTGAGTCCGCCAAACACGGAATACACCGCAAACCCCGCAAGCGTGAGCATTGCGATGAGCTTGACCAACGACTCGAAGGCGACGGCGACTACCAGGCCGTCGTGCTGATAGCGCATGGACAGATTGCGTGCGCCGAAGAGAATCGCGAACACCGTCAGCATGGTGCAGAACGTGATTGCGAAGGCCTCCTGCGAGAGGTCCTGGTTCAGCATGTGGATTGTCGCGGCCGCGGCCTGGATCTGCAGGGCAATGAGCGGCAGCACGCCAAGCAGCATGAACACCGTGACCACGGCGCCAACCCACTCGCCCGGGTAGCGAAACGCGAACACGTCCGCGAGCGAGCCGAGATTGTGGCGCTGCGCGATTCGCCAGAGCGGGTTGAAGAACACGGGAGCGATGAGAAACGCCGCGCTGCCACCAATGAAGTAGAGTAGATAGCCCGCGCCGTAGCTGGTGGCGAGGTTCATGGAGGCGAAGAATGCGACCGACCCCGCGAACACGCCGACCGCGAGCGTTCTCGTGATCGTGCTTCGAACAATGCGCTCCGGGACCCAGCCACGGTCGGCTGCGAACGCGGTGCCAAAGAGCAGCAGCAGGTACGCGAGCGCGAAGCCGAACAGGCTGGTCAGCTCGAACACGGGCGAGGCGCCTGGCTGGCCGGATGATGTGCGCGGTCAACCATCAATCGGGGTCTCCGGCTTTGTGTTCGCTGTAGTGCAACCACGCGCAGAGAGCAATGATTGCGAGCCACGGGAGGAAGTGGCGGTACCAGTAGGGTGCGCTGGCCTCGAGCCATCCGCCGACAGTGGGGCTGAAGACAAAAAAGCCCAGCACGACGAACAGCACAAGGCGTTCGATAAACATCGCCGCTCCAATATGGGGCTGAATTGACCAGAGTTTTAGCACGCGCGCCGAGCCGGCCGCCACCCGGTGCGCCAACCGTTACCGAACCGGGGCGCCGCCGGCGCTGACATGCCGAGCGAACCCCACCCGACCCGGATCCCAGCGAACGGTGGCCTCGGTCAGCAGTTGTCGCGGACTGAGGTCCGGGCTGAGTTCGCGGACGTCCTGGCCGAGGCAGCGCAAGGCGGTCAGCAGTGAGGCCCCTGCGACGCGGTTGTCGAGCGCCGCGGCGCCGGTCTGCTTGGACAGCTTCGCGCCGTCAGCGTGCACGACCGTTGCGCAGTGACCGAAGGTCGGCGCAGGCTCACGCAGCGCGTCGAAGAGCGCCAGTTGGCGCGGCGTCGAGTCGAGCAGGTCGTTGCCGCGGATGACATGGGTGACGCCTGCGGCCGCGTCATCGACGACGACCGCAAGCTGGTAGGCGAACAAGGTGTCCTTGCGGCGCACGATGAAGTCACCTACATCGGTCCATGGCATTCGCTGCGGGCCGAGGAATCGATCGTCGAAGACAGCCGCGCCCTCGGGGACGCGCATCCGCACGGCATAGGGCCCGGGTGTCTCGGCAAAGGTCCGGCCGCGGCAGCGTCCCGGGTATACACCGGTGAAAGATTTGCGCGCGCACACGCAGGGGTAGACATGACCGGCGTCCCGCAGCGTGAGGAGCGCCTGTGAATACGCGTCGAGTCGACTGTGCTGCCAGAGCGGTGCGTCGTCCCACTCGAAACCGTGGGCATCGAGGGTGCGCATGATGAGGTCGTCCGCGCCCGGCTGTTCGCGAGGGGGGTCGAGATCCTCGATTCGCAGCAGCCAGCGCCCGCCCGCCGCCCGGGCATCGAGAAAACTGGCGAGGCCGGCGACCAGTGAGCCAAGGTGCAATGGGCCTGTGGGTGACGGGGCGAAGCGACCTGTGTATGCAGCCATTTCGCGTTCGGGGTGTGACTGGGCGTTCTAGCCGAGCGTCTGGCGCTCCTTGATCTCGTCGAGCGTCTTGCAGTCGATGCACTGGGTTGCGGTCGGCCGGGCTTCGAGCCGGCGAATGCCGATTTCGATTCCGCAGGACTCGCAGTAGCCGTAGTCGTCGATGCTGATCATTTCCAGCGTGCTGTCGATCTTCTTGATCAGACGACGCTCGCGGTCGCGGGTTTTCAGTTCGAGAGAGAATTCTTCTTCCTGGCTTGCGCGATCCGACGGGTCGGGATAGTTGGTGGCCTCGTCGCGCATGTGGCTGACGGTGCGGTCCACTTCCTGCATCAGCTGTAGTTTCCAGTCGTTCAGAATCTGCCGGAAGTGGTCACGCTGCGCTTCGTTCATGTACTCCTCGCCCTTCCTGGGCGCGTAGGGTACGAAGCTTCGGGACAGGGCGTCGCCGTTGTCGGCGTGTGCCGTGGCTGCGGCGGTTTTTCGCGCCCGAGCCTTGGCCTTCGCTGCGGCCTTCCTGGCAGGCGCCTTGGCCTTCGCTGCGGCCTTCCTGGCAG
>PBVL01000209.1 GCA_002728675.1 Gammaproteobacteria bacterium | reverse complement strand
GCCGGATGGTGCCTGGGGCTCTCTATCCGCTGAAGGCTCTCTACCCGCTGAAGGCTCCACCGAGGGCGCGCCAGCGGCAGCAGGTTCTGCCGCTGCGGCCGGGTTCCCGGGCCCTTCAGGTGGGGTCGGCGGCGTCGCCGCCACGGGCACATCACGCACCACTTCGAGCTCAGGCGCGCTGTCGGCGCGTACGCTCTCGGCCGTGTCGGACTCGATGTCCAACTCATCATCCTGGCGGTCCTCGAAGAGCGGTGCCTGCGCGTACTCCTCCTCGCTCGGCCACGGCGCGAATGGGAACGGCCGCTCCTCCGAGTTGTACGACACGTACAACATGATCTCGTAGAGATAGGCGCAGAGGTTCTCACTGAACTCGAGCAGCGCTTCATTCCGATCCCCCGCGATGAGCGAGTGGAGGAACTGAAACACGACAATCAGAAAGAGCAGCGCCTCACAAAACCCATAGAAGACCAAGAACAGCACCATGAAGAGCCCGCGGCGCCATGTCGAAGGTGACTTCACATTGTCTTTCAGCTCATCGTCCATCGTTCCTACTCCTGGGGACTGTGTTGGCAGATGGGGCCCGATCCCGGGCTTTCAACCCACATGCTGCAGTGCAATTCAGATACCAGAAAGACAAATGATCATAAAATCAGCCATTTACGATCACAAACATCTGAAGCGATCGGCAACCTCACCATTTGATCGCGAGAATCACCGCCTCGGGCCCGCCCGGCGCGTCTCGCCGGGCGGGAGCACCAGAGAGCGGGCAGGGTCCACGCCCGCATCCTGCTCCGGAACCCTTTCGACTGTGACATCAGGGAGTGCCGTTCGGTTCTTGCGCTAATGCCACCCCGAGTTCGTCCAGAACTGCCTCTGTATCCGCGCCAAGTGCCGGCGCCGGATCCCTGCGATGTTCGGTCACGCGGCCAAACCGCACCGGAGGCGCGACCTGCAGTTGCGGTCCGTCCTCGCGGTGCTGAACGTCGATCAGGTAGTCGTTGGCCAGCGCCTGCTCGTTCCCCGACAGGTCCTCCGGGAAAGTCACCTCACCGCACGGCACGCCGTGCGCTTCGAGCACATCGAGCCACTCCTCGGTTGTCCTGGTCCGCATGTCGGCGATGACTCCAGCCTCGAACGCACGGGCCTTCGCCTGAAACTCCGGATCCTCCGGATCGAAATCAGGCTCATCGCGCAGACGGAACTCGATCCCCAGCGCCGCCCGCACCTTGTCCCGGAGCGGTCGCGACAGCGCACCGAGGAAGACCGCGCCATTCTGCGTCACGAACGCCCGGTAGTAGGCGGTCCCCGCGCTCGCAACCGGGTGTTTTGGCGGCACGAACGCATCCGCCATAGCCGGGTGCCCGGCGCCGGTCGCGCGCTGTTTCGTCACGCGTTCCATCGTCGCCGCACGCGTCTCGACGTCAGGCGCGTTCAGCCCCACTCTCCCGCCCTGGAGCATGAGCGCCACGCCAAGGTCATTGCTGTGCACCACCTGGCCCTCGCCCGAGCGCTCACGATGGTAGAGCCCGGCGGACACGCCCATCGTCAGCACGACACCCGCCGGAATCTGGGTAATGGAGCACGACTGGATGGCCTCAGGCGCTCCGTCAGCAAGTCGTTTGCCTTCCGCGGCGAGCATTCCACTCATGGCCTGCACAACCAGTTCGTTGCCTGGCCGGCCAGCCATTCGACCGGCAACGCCGAACGCGGACTCGAACACCGCAACAAGTTTCGGATATCCCGCGCTGATCTCGCTGTCGCCCAGCCCAAGCGCCCCGCGCCGTGCCAAAGGCAGGTTCGCAATCAGCACATCAGCCCCTGCCAGCAACGTGTGCAGAATCTCTGCCCCCGCAATCGTGCCGACATCGACTTCTACCGATCGTTTGCCCCGCCCCAGCCACTGGAAGAGTTTCGATGCGCCAGCGCCGTGCGCGCGAACGTGCCGCAGTCCATCCCCTCCGGGCGGCTCGAGCTTGAAAACCTCCGCGCCCCGATCGGCAAGCTGCTGCCCGCAGTAGGCGAGCGCCACACCTTCTCCAAGTTCCACTACCCGGAGACCTGCATAGGGTCCGGTCACGAGATGACACCTCCCTCTTCGCGCAGCGCGGCAATCTTCTCCGCGCTGTATCCCAGCTCCGCGAGCACGGCGTCCGTGTCCCGTCCAAGGGGTGGCGAGGCCCGCAACCCGTCGAGCGGCGTTGCGGAGAAATCGAGCGGCGGGCGCGCCACAGTCTGCGCGCCTGTCGTTTCATGCTCCAGCTCAACCATCAGTTCGTTGTCAGTGACCTGCGCTTCATCCATCAGTTCAACGGGGAAGTTCACCCGCGCCGCCGGTACATCCGCATCGGCACACAGTGCCAGCCACTCGGCGGTTGTCCGCGTCTCCATCAGACGCCGCATCTTCTCCGTCTCGATCTGGCCATCCTTGCCCCAGGCCTCAATGACCATCTCGCGCAATCGGGCAATCTGATCCGGACGTTCGGCGGAGATGGCAACTGCGCCGTCCGCCGTCAGCCAGCAGCGCGATTCGGGGGCGCCAAGATGTGGCATGGCCCTCCGACGCGCCCCGGTCAGCCGTTCGAACGAATCCCCGCGTGACTGACCCGCGCGGCGAACCTCACGCCCTTCGTTGCGCCGGGCATCAGCGCTCGCGTGTTCCATGACCACTTCACCCTGCAGATTCAGTGCGGTGGCAAAGAGCGAACACTCGATCAGCTGGCCTTCGCCCGTCCGCTCCCTGTGCACCAGCCCTGCGATGATCGCGTCAGCGACGATCATGCCGCTTCCGAAATCGGCAATTGCGGTGCTGGCGATCGTGCCGGGCGCGCCGTCTTCCCGCAGCTTGGCCTCGCCCGCCATCAGCCCGGTCACGGCCTGCACCACACCGTCGTACCCGGGCCGCATCGCCCAGGGTCCTTTGCGGCCGAACGCGGTGAGATCCGCGTACACGAGATTGGGGTTGATCGCCGACAGGGTCTCGTAGTCGATGCCCATCTTCACGGGCACATCGGGGCGGTAGTTGATGATCACCACGTCGGCGTCTTCGACCAGACGCTGCGCAATTGCCCGCGCCTCAGGCTTGTCCAACGACAGGATCATGTCGCGTTTGCCGCGATTGAGCGTCTGGAACGACCGGGACTCTCCCGGCGCAAAGCTCTGCTGCAGCCGCCAACTGTCGCCACCGGGTGGCTCGATCTTGAGTACATCCGCACCAAGTTCCGCGAGGAACTGACCCGCGAACGGCGCGGCGATGACCTGTGAGAATTCGATGACCCGAATCCCCGCCAGCGGTCCGGCCATGCTGACCCCACGTTGCTTCCCGAAATCCGAGCGAGGATAGTACATCCCATGACGGACCTCGCCACCCACACGCTCGATCACTACGCCGAACACGGCTTTGCCGTGGTCCGTGGTTTGTTCGACGCTGAAGAAGTCGAAGCGGTCCGTACCGCCATTGGACGCATCGTCGATGCCGGCACGGAATCCAGCGAAGCAATGATCCAGATGGAGCCGTCCGTGCTCGACGGCACCGCGACCGTCGCGACGCGCGAGCTTGGCGTGCGCAAGTTGTTCCGGATGGCCATGCACGATCCCTTTTTCCGCGAGTTTGCCCGGCATGACGCAATGGCCGGCTGGGCGCGTCGGGTGCTTGGCGGTCCCGTCATGCTCATGCAAAGCATGCTCCTGATGAAGCCGCCGGTCGTCAGCGGCGAGAAGGTCTGGCACCAGGACAACGCCTATTTTCGGCTCGTACCCAACGATGTGATCGGCTTCTGGGTTGCCTGCGACGACACCAACGTCGACAACGGGTGTATGCACGTTGTGCCCGGCAGTCACCGTTCGGGCATCCTGCCGCACACTGGCGAGGGTGATCTCTATGGCCTGGCCACGCCGCCCGAGTATGGCTCTGCGGCGGTCCTGCCCGTACCACTGCGCGCGGGTGACGCGCTGCTCTTTCACGGCGAACTCTGTCACGGCACGCCGCCGAATCAGACGGACAGCCGGCGCCGCGCGCTGCAGTACCACTACGCTGCCCTGGGGGCGCACAGCGGCGCACGCGACGCGGAGATCCCGGAAGTCTGAGACCAGGCTACTTCCGGCAGGCGCGTTCCAGGCGCGCGACGAGGCGTTCCGGCGATTGCGCGAGCGGCCCCTCGAGGTACCGCAACACGCGGCGCACCTGACCTCCACCAAGCCCGGACTCCTCCGCCAATGTGGCAAGTTCGGACTGCAGTGGAGCCAACCGACTGACTGACGATTCCAGGATGGCGCGCTCGATGCACGAACCAAGATAGCTTCGCTGCCTGACATTCGTCAGATTGACGATCGGATTGGCACCCGCGTAATCAGCATTCACCAGTCCCGAATAGTCAAAGTCGTAAGGAACACTCAGCAGCTCCCCACCAACGTCGAAGACCTTGGCGTTGTGGCAGCACTCTCGCCCGCGCATGCGGCCCTGAAGCGAATAGTCCGTGTTACCGATGAAATACTGAAAAACGGCAACGAGATTGACGTGTGCGGGTTCGAGCCGTGCGCCAACCGCGCATGCGGTCGAGTTGCCCCGCCGCACCGAGGCGCCGCGCAAGTTCTCCGCTCGACTCGATCAGAAACGCAGGGGCGTTCTCCGCACGCCGGCTTTGCCGAGGTCTTCGGAGTCATCCCACCTGACGGCAAGCAGCCGGACGCGAAAGCACGCGTCGGTCAGCGAGTTGAAAATCCGATAGGCCAGGTACTCCTCGCGCAGGTCAGTCGCGCTGCGAACCGGGCGTTCGCATTGGTTGACCAACTTCAGCCGATTCTGGCCGTCGAACAAAGTGCCTTCGAGGACGCCCTTCTTCGTATCGCGGAAATCCAGCATCAACGGTGGAAAGCGGCAGGTCGCGCGACGGAAATTCCCTCGTGCGCGCAGCCGAATCCGGTAGTCCATACCCTCGTGCGTGAGTTGCGATGCATGCCAACGCCGGGCTTCGCCGGTATCCCGGGCGAGCGCGCTCAGGCTGCCGCGAATCCGAACAGCCAACGGCTCGGGCGAAGTGAACAGTTCGCCCGCCGACGCGAAAGCGGCGCTGGATACGAGCCAACCCGCCAGGAGCAACCGGATCAAACGCCTCATCCCAGTACTCCTTGCTACCACAGGGCGCTGCAGGTCCGCGCCGACCGCGTTATGTTTGCGCAATCAAGCAACCGCGCCAAGGCAGGCCCATGTCAGACGATAAAATCCTCTTCGACATCAACGAAGGCATCGCGACCATTACGATCAATCGACCCGAGGCCATGAACTCGGTGACCGACGAGATGCTCGCTGACTTTCAGAACTGCGTGAATCAGACGATCGTCGACGACACCATCCGCGCGGTCATCCTGACCGGTATGGGCCGCGCGTTCTGCGCAGGCACGGACGTCAGTTCCGGAATCGCGCGCAACCATGCCGAAGCGCAGCGCGAGAGGGCCCAGCGGGTGAAGCCCGTCGAACTGCCGCCATCCCCCCTGCCCGCCATGTGGCAACTGACACGTATCCCAAAACCCACAATCGCCGCGGTCAACGGCGCGGCCGTCGGAATGGGCGTCGAGTGGACCGCCCAGTGCGACTTCAGGATTGCATCGACGAAAGCCCGGTTCGGCTGGGTATTCCCGCTCCGCGCGATCTCACCCGATACTGGCGCTGGCCCGTATCTGCTGCCACACATCGTTGGGCTACCCAAGGCGCTGGAACTGATGTACTCAGGGGATATCATCGACGCCGCCGAGGCCGAACGGATCGGACTCGTGACGCAGGTCGTGCCGGACGACCAACTGCTCCCAACCGCGCACACATTCGCGCAACGCATGACGGCGGGCGCACCCATGGCGATCAAAGCCGCCAAGGAACTCGCCTACAGCGGGCTCGAGCTTCCGTTTGACGAGTTCGGACGCATGAAGACCGAGGCACTGGAAACGACCAGCACCTCGGAGGATGCAAAAGAGGGGGTTGCGTCCTTCCTGGAGAAGCGTCCACCCGTCTGGCGGGGCCGCTGAAGACCACTCTCACGCCCGGCACGGCCAGAGCATGAGGGGGCGATGGTATGCTCGCCGTCCCATGCAGCCCCGCAGCAACACGACGCGCGCCGACGACCCAGACAGCCGGGCAGCAACCCCGCGGGTCTTCTACGGCTGGGTCATCGTCGGTGTCGGGGCGATCCTGACGTTCCTCGGAACCGGCTTCTACTCCTATTCCCGCGGCGTCTTCCTTCCGTCGCTTGCCGAGGAGCTGGCTGACGGCAGCCGTTTCAAGATTGCGATGGGGTTTTCGGCCGCCGCCATTACCGGAGCGGTCGTCGCGCCGTTTCTCGGCCATATCCTCGATCGTTATTCACCGCGGACGGTCATCCTCGTCGGCGTCGGAATCGTCACGGCGTCCTACATTGGCCTCGCCGCGACCCAGAACCTCTGGCAGTTCTACCTCGTCGTTGGCGTCGGCATGGGGTTCGGCATGACCTGCATGGGCAACCTGTCATGGCACAAGACCATCATCAGCTGGTTCGATCACTGGCGGGGACGCGCGATCGCCCTCGGTGTGATGGGTGCATCCCTCGCGGGTGTGGTCATGCCGCCCCTCGTGACGATGCTCGTCGACGAAATCGGCTGGCGGCTGGCGTACGTCGTTTTCGCCGGAATGGTCGTGGCGGTGCTCGTACCACTCGTCTGGTTTTTCATGATCAACCGGCCGGAAGACATTGGCGAGGTGCGCGACGGCAAACGCTACGTCGAGAAGCAGGAGACACCCGTCACGGAAGACGCTGTCGAGACCCGCACTTGGCGTTGGCAGGAGTTCTTCAGGTTGCCGGCCTTTTGGGCAACAGGCCTGATCTTCGGCGCCATGGGATGCGTCTACTCAGCCGTCATGCTGCATCTCTTCGGCCACCTGAAGGACGTGGGTCTCGAAGCCACGAACGCCGCGTACGTCCTCTCGGCGACCGCTCTCTTTGCCGCACTCGGCAAGCCAGTCGTCGGCTGGCTCTCCGACGCCGTCGGTGCGCGGGTCACCACCTGGATTGCGCTGGTCACGCAGGGGGTTGCGCTCGTGATGTTCGCCCACGCCGATACATTCGTGATGTCCGTCATTGCCGGCAGCACCTACGGCTTCGGCTACTCCGGCATGAGCCCGCTGCGCACCTTTGCGCTGTCGGTCGCGGTGGGTAACACAAGATTCGCGACTGCAAACGGCATCCTGCGCATCGTCCAGCTTCCGCTCGTGATCTCTGCCTCGCCGTTGGCCGGCTACATCTACGATCAGACTGGCAGCTATCAACTCGCGTTTCTGATCCTCGCCGGACTGATGGCGGTCTGCTGTGCGGGCCCCCTGTTCCTCCGGGCCGGGGGTGCGCGCGAGCGGAGGGAACGGAGCATCTGATGCGCCACGGCGTCCTCATCGTCGGCCTGCTGCTGTTGACGGTCGCGCATGCAAGCGACGAGCTTCCCGTGGCCACCTTCTACGCGCCGCCGCTCGTGCTTTCGATGGGGATCGCACCGGACGGGAGCAGGCTCGCAGCGCTGACCCGCATCGAAGGCCAAACCGAGGTCAGCACCTACACACTCTCGGACGAGGGAGTCCAGCCGGAGTCGCGCTTCAACGTCCCCTCGCAGGTGGGGCGGCTCACGTGGCTGACGTCCAGCCATCTCGGCATCTGGTCGTCACAGACGACGATCAACCAGGTCCCGAACGGGATGATCAATCTCGGCAGCCCATTCACCACCCGGCAGTCGCTCTACGCGCTGAAAGTGCCGACTGGCAGGCCCGTCCCGATCCTCACCCAGGTGGACGCTGTGCGGCCGATCGTCTCCCGCGTCGCCGACTCGGAACACCATCTGCTCGTACACAACTGGCAGCGCAAGTCGTCGCACACCGACCTCCACAAGGTTGATCTGCGCGACGCTTCGAGTGAACTGCTCGCGACGGGCAAAAAGGCCACGCTCACGTACCTGCTCGACCCGGCCAATGGCGACATCCTTCGCCTTGATGTCACCCGCAGGCAGATCGAACTGCTGCGCCTGACCGGTAGAGTCGACGACTGGGAGAGCATTCACAAGATGCGCGGCGACAGCCGCGGCGCGGACTTCATCTCCGCAATGCGCTCGCTGTCGGGCAAGACGACGTTCCTGTTGCGGGAGCGTGAGGAGGGCGCTGAATATCACCAATTGTTCGAGTACGACCTGCTTGACCCGGACTACCGGGAAGCCACGATCAGAATGGACGGCATCGACATCCTGGAGACGATTGATCTGCCGTTCACCGGCGAAGTTGTGGGGTTCTCGTATCTGACCCATCGCCGACAGCACGAGTTCTTCGCCGAGCCATTGCAGTTTGCGCAGGCGGAGGTCGATCAGCGGTTTCCCAACGGTGAGAACATCTTCGTGGATGGCTCCGAGACACGCCGCTACTACGTGTTCAAGACGACCGAGCCCAGCGATCCCGGACAGTTCATCCTATTCGACAATGAACGCAACAAAGTCACCCGCCTGGGCAGCCTGAACCCGGAACTCGCGGGCAATGCGACGCGCGTCGACCGCATCCAGTTCAAGAGCGGCAAGCGAACGCTCACCGGCTTCCTGACGGTTTCCCAGGGTGCACCTGATACCAATCTACCGCTTGTCGTTTACCCGAATCCGGACCCCTACAACGCGCAGTGGGTCAGGTACGAGGCTGATGTGCAGCTGTTTGCGTCCCGTGGATACGCGGTCTTTCAGGCCAATACGCGGGGTACCCCCGGGCTGGGCCACGGCCTGTTTGCCGCCGGCCACGGTCAGGCGGGAACCGTCGACGTTGAGGATCTCAACGCCGGGGTCCAGGCGTTGGCGCGTTCCGAGCGGATTGACGGCAAACGCATCTGCGCCATCGGCCGGGGTTACGGCGGTCGCACGGCGCTACAGCTTGGCGCCCGCACGGAGTCGATCGCATGCGTTGCTGTGAATCAGCCCGTGCTGTCCCTGCGCGACTGGCTGACGCCTTCCGGAACGTACCTTTCCACCAGCTACTTCGACGATGCGCTCGAGATCTTTGGCGACAAGTCGCACCTAGCCGCAACCCGCCCGGCGGCACTCGCGGAACAACTCCGCGCTCCCGTCCTCTATCTTCACAACGGCCTTGCAGGAGACCCCCATCGCGCGTTCATGACCGCGATGGAGCGCGCGAACGCTCCGCTTACGGCACGCGAAATGACCCTGACACGCCCGGCAACGGCAGAGGCGATGCTCACCTTCGTCGAGAATCAGATCGGCGCCGGCAGACTCATCACATCCACAGAAGCGACTGAACCCCAATGACTATCGAAATCGACACCGGCACGGACGAACTGCTCTGCAGCATTGAAGACCGCGTCGCGACCGTGACGCTGAACAAGCCGGACAAACGCAACGCGCTCGGCGACATCCTGACACCCGCGCTCAGGGAAATACTGCTGGTGCTCGAGGCTGACAAGCGCGTGGGCGCCGTGATGCTGACGGGGGCCGGCAAAGCGTTCTGCGCGGGCGGCGACGTCTCGGAGATGGGAAGCGGCAGCAAACCCAAGCCCGAGAAAGAGAGGCCCACGACGGAAGAAGCGGTCGCCAACCTGACGCGCAAACAGGAGACGCTCACGCTACGTCTCTACGAGCTGTCCAAACCGACCATCGCCGCACTCCCGGGGCCGGCGGCAGGCGCGGGACTCTCGATTGCACTCGCCTGCGACCTGCGGATTGCGGCACGCGACGCGTTCATCCTCACCGCGTTCGTCAACATTGGCCTCTCCGGCGACTACGGGTCTTCCTGGTTCCTGAACCGGCTGATCGGCCAGTCAAAAGCCAAGGAACTGATGTTCCGCTCCGAGCGGGTGTCCGCTGAAGAATGTGAGCGACTGGGCCTCGTGAACAAAGTCTTCGATCCAGAGACTTTCCGCGAAGAGGCCCATGCCTGGGCCGCCGACATTGCAAACGGCCCCGCGACCGCGCTCAGCCTGATCAAGAAAAACATCAATCGCGGTGCGTTCCAGGGTTTGCGGGAGTCGCTCGTGATGGAAGCTGAACACCTGATGATTGCGAACCAGAGCCCCGACTCAGCGGAAGCCGTCAGGGCCTTCATGGAGAAGCGCAAACCCAACTTTCATTGAGCACTGCTCAGCCGACGAGCGCAAAGTCGTTGCGCTCGCAGAACCGTCGATACCACAGTACGCACAACAATCCGCCCCAGACGAAGCCGCCAGCAAACAGCGTCGCGGCATATGTCATCGGCTCCTGGAACGGATGCACCAGCCATGCCGCGGCGAGGCCCCAGATCAGCAACGAGATCCAGTTGATGGTCGTCCCGACGACCTCGAATCGTCGCAGGATGAGCGCCTGTCCGACGCCCTGCGCCACGAGGCCGACAATGCCAATGTTGATGCACACCATGAAGGTCAACCATTCCTCGGCGGAACGCCCGAGGCCCAGCGCCGCCGCACAGACCGCCAGGAAGGCCGCGGACAGGATGGCGATCCCCATGTTCAGACCAATGTGTCGGATCATCACCCCCGTCATCGTGCGCAGGAGCGCTGCTTTGCTGGCGACCGGCGCCCGCATCCAGATCGTCCCGAGTGGCCATTTCACGGATCTCGCATAACCCACCGCGAGCGCCCCGCACATCACGAGCAGCACGGCAATGAAGAAGTGCGGCAGGAACTGCGGCGCTTT
>PBVL01000208.1 GCA_002728675.1 Gammaproteobacteria bacterium | reverse complement strand
GGGCTCTTCATCCGCTGAGGGCTCTTCGCCCGCACCCCGGTCGCCCGCGACTGCCGAGCCGGGCGGCGCCGTGCTGTCGCTCATCGGGTGCGCAAACGGCTCACGTGGCAGGTCGGGTGTCTCGATTGACGCCTCGTCGTCGTAGTTTTCGAGCAGCATGTGGTCGGAAGCATTGAAGACCCGCAGACAGGTGCCGCAGCGCACCTTGCCGTCCGCGACCGACAGCTGCGAGGAAGTGACGCGAAATGTCGTCTCGCAGTTCGGGCAGCGTGTGATGGAATCCGTCACGCCCGGCGTCGCCCCGTCAGCCGCAACCACCCCTCGCGCTCTGTTGCTTCGAGCGCGTCGAGATCGCTGGCGTAGGCGTCCCGCAGCACAGGGCCCTGGTCCGACTTGATTCCTGAAAGGACAACCGAACCCCCGGCGCGCACTGCACCGCAAAGCTTCGGACGCAACTCGATGAGCGGGCCCGCGAGAATGTTGGCCAATACGACATCCGCCTCCGGCAGTTGCTGATCCGGCAGCCCACGCTCGACCTCAATGCCGTTGCGCGCTGCATTGGCATACGTGGCATCGAGCGCCTGCGGATCGTTGTCGATGCATACGACGCGCTCGGCACCCAACAGCGCCGCGGCGACGCCAAGCACGCCGGAGCCACAGCCATAGTCGATGACACAGGCACCGGATTCGAGATTCGCATCGAGCCAGTCGAGACAGAGCGCGGTGGTCGGATGCGTCCCGGTCCCGAATGCAAGCCCCGGGTCCAGCCACACGACGGTCGCCCCGGGGTCCGGTACCTCGAAGCCGGTTGGCGACACCCAAAGCTTCCTGCCGAAGCGCATCGGCCTGAAGTAGCGGAGCCACTCTCTTTCCCATACCCGGTCTTCCAGATCATCGGCACTGCACAACAGGCCCCGTGCGCCGAGGTGCCCCGCAACCGCATCCGTATCGACATCATCACCGAACAAGGCGGTGACTGTGAGTGTCTGCCAGAGGGGTGTCTCGCCGGGACCGGGCTCGAGGAGCTCCGGCGCGTCCCGCGGAGTCAGCGTGACCGACAGCGCACCTTCGGACCACAGCAGCGCCTCGATGTCGTCAGCCTGATGCTGGACCGCCGCAACCCTGACCTGGCGCCAGTCCATCAGTGCCCTGTCTCGTTGGTTCGTCGCATTAATCGCTGGCCTGTTTGGACACTGATCGGCGACGCCTCATCGTTGCTCGCCCTTGCGGGTTCCCAACCCGCCGCGTTGCGCGCCTCGTTAGCGCAAAAAAACATGCCTGCCAATCAAGCGCAACCCACCAGCGAGATAGGACACTAGTTCCGAAGGAATCCGGTGTCCACACCGCCCGCCTGGAAGGCAGGATCGCTGAGCATCTCGATGTGCCGCTTGCGGTTCGTCTCGATTCCGCCAATGCGCAGTTCGCGAAGCGCGCGCAACATCCGCGCGAGAGCTTCCGCCCTGTCGCCACCGTGCGCAATCACCTTGGCCACCAGCGAGTCGTAGTGATGGGGCACGACATAGCCAGGGTAAAGATGGGTGTCGACCCGAATGCCGGCACCGCCCGGCAGGATCAGCTCGGTAACGCGCCCGGGTGATGGTCGAAACGCATCGTCCTCGGCATTGATGCGACACTCGATCGCATGCCCACGCTCCTCTCCCGCCGGCAACACAGTGTCGCCTCCGGCGATGCGCAGCTGCGCGGCCACAAGATCGACCCCCGTCACCATCTCGGTCACCGGGTGCTCAACCTGGAGCCGCGTGTTCATCTCCATAAAATAGAAGGTGTCGTCCGCGTAGAGGAACTCGAAGGTCCCCGCGCCTCGGTACCCGAGCCTCGCCACAGCCTCTGCACACTGCTCGCCAAGCCCCGTCAGTTTGTCCCCTTCGATGGCCGGCGCGGGAGCCTCCTCGATGAGCTTCTGATGCCTGCGCTGCACCGAGCAGTCACGCGTCAGGTAGTGAATGCCAGCGCCCGCGCCGTCCCCCAGCACCTGGACCTCGACGTGCCTTGGGGCGGGGTAGAAGCGTTCCAGGTAGATGCCGTCGCTACCGAAGAAGGTCCTGGCTTCTTCCCGGGCCCGGGCAAGCGCACCGGCAAGGTCCGCATTCGTTTCGACGATTCGCATGCCCCGGCCGCCGCCACCCGCTGCCGCCTTGAGCATCACCGGAAAACCAAGCGCCTCCGCCTGCGCGCCGGCGTCCGCATCCTCCACCAGCGAGGAACCGGGTGTGACGGCAAGTCCGAGTTCGGCAGCCACCGCACGTGCATTCACCTTGTCGCCCATCAGTTCGATGTGTTCCGCCTTCGGACCGATGAAGGCAAGTCCGGCGTCTTCGACAGCCGCCGCGAACGCCGCATTCTCCGACAGAAACCCGTAGCCAGGATGAACCGCGTCGCAACCGCGGGACAGAGCGGCCATCACCATGTTGTTCACATCGAGGTAGCTAGTACTGCCCACGCACACCGCGTCATCGGCATAGCGGAGATGCAGGAGCGACTCGTCGACCCGACTGTATGCCGCGACCGTTTCGATCCCGAGAGCCGCGCAGGCGCGCTGAATCCGCAGCGCAATTTCGCCCCGGTTCGCGATGAGCACGCGTTTCAGCATGATGCGGTCGACAGGGTCAGTCGTCGAGAATCGCAAACAGCGGCTGATCGAACTCCACGCTCTCGGAGTTACCCACCAGCACCGCTTCAATCACACCGGCTCGATCCGCTTTGATCTCGTTCATCATTTTCATCGACTCGATGATGCAGAGCACATCGCCTTCGCGGACCCGCTGCCCCGTGTCGGTGAACACGGGCGAGTTGGGTGACGGCGACCGATAGAACGTGCCGACCATGGGTGCGCGCAGGACGTGCCCTGACGGCGCGACGGTGGTCGGGGCCTCCGAGGGTGCCTGTGCCACAGCTGCCGGTGCCGGCGAGGCTGGTGCGAGAGGTGCCACAGCGGCCACCGCTCCGCGGTTGATCCGCACGCTCTGCTCACCTTCGCGGATTTCGAGCTCGGCCACGCCGGTCTCCTCCATGAGCTCAATGAGCTCCCTGATCCGGTCCAGATCCATCATCCGTTCTCCCGATTGATGTAGGCAAGCGCCGCATCGAGCGCCAGATAGTAACTGTGCGCGCCAAAGCCGGCGATGGTGCCAAGCGCAACGTCCGTCAGATAGGAATGATGACGGAACGGCTCCCGCGCATGTACGTTGGACAGGTGTATCTCGATGAACGGCAGCGCGGTTCCGAGGAACGCGTCACGAATCGCGACGCTCGTGTGGGTGAAGGCGGCCGGATTGATCACAACCACGTCTACCGTGCCCGCGGCGGCATGGATTCTGCCAACAAGCTCGTGTTCGGCGTTCGACTGAAAGAAGTCGAGCTCACAGGCACGTTCCGCGGCGCGCCGCTGCAACTCACGATGAATGCCGTCGAGCGTGTCGTTGCCGTAGATTCCCGGCTCACGCGTGCCGAGAAGATTCAGATTAGGTCCATTCAGTACGAGTATCGAGGCCATCGCGGCACCTTCGTCTCACGTTGCAACGCTGTATTGGAGCCCGCCAGCGCTGCATCGTCAGCCACTTCACGGACCCGGAAGAACGGCGGGCGCGCACCCGGAACTCCCGGCGCAGATGGTAGCAGAATCTCCCTGCCTGCCCGGCGCGGTCAGAAAGGCCGGGACCTGGGCCGACTCCGTGGATCCCGCGAGATGTGCAGCGACGTGTCCTCCGCTGCAATGCGAAATTCACGTTCCTGCGGGGGGTAACAAAAGCCCGCTTCCGCGCAGCCCTGATAGCGAACGGTGAATTCGCCGTGCCCCGCGTCAGCAAACGTCGACCCGAACCCTTGCGGCAGCACCTGCACGCGCCCGAAATAGGGGTCGTCCTTCGCAACGCCTTCAGGCAGAGCGGCCAACCCGACCGGCTTGCCGCCGCTCAGCACCGACAGTCGATCCCGATAGAGATAGTGCCCGTCAGTCACATCAAATCGGATCGCGATCCGCGCCCCGTCCCGTCGTGCGCTCAGCTCAAATGCTTCGTCGACTGGCAAGACGACGAACGCTTCGTCATCTCCGGAGCCAAACGCCGGTCCGCACAGCAGAAGCGCTATGCAATAGAATCGAACGATGCAGCGCATCCGGCAGTTTCCCGTACAAACACCAATTGGACCCGACAATGCGGCCATTGGTTCAAAGACTGCCGCGCTGACCCGCCTCGTGACAAGCTCCGTCGTCGTGCTTGCTGTGCTTGGTCTGTCGGCGTGCGAGTCGCTCCTGCGTCAACCGGCTGAAACAGCTGCTCCCGCCGCCCAGGGGCCGGGAGCAGCTGGAGACCCCCACGCGACGCGGATTGCGGACCTGCTCCTGGAGGCGGGTGACGCCTTCGACGACGACCGTCTGACAACCCCCGTCGACGACAGCGCCTACCTCATCTATCTGCAGATACTGTCCCTCGACCCGGAGAACGTTGCCGCCGAACGCGGGATCGCCGATATCGTCGAACGGTACCTCGAGTGGGCAATCAGCAACGCCGGCGAGTTTAACCTCAGGAAAGCGACGGACTACCTGCGGCGCGCCGCAAGCGTGGACCCGGGGCACCCGAACATCGCAGCAGTGTCGGCAATGGTCGAGGAACGCCGCCGCGCCCACACCGTCTTCCATTCCCTGCCGCGGGACGCGCTGCGCTCGAGGAATGCTGCCGCAGTCGACACACTGCGCGACATCGGCAACCAGATTTCCGCAACCGGCGCCAGCGCCGTCATCGTCGCACGCAGTGACGCGGAAGGCCGCTGGATCTATCAGCAACTGAATGCGAGCGCGGAGGCCCGGGTCAGGGCCGAACTCAGGTTCGGTGAGACACCCGGCGTACGGCTGATCTACCCCTCGCCCGATTAGCCGATCGAAGCACTTTTTCAGCGGACTCCTATAGTTAGAGGGAACGTCACGCGGTCAGTCACACGATGCCCCTGGGGCACGCCAGGCCCGCCCTGTACGCAGCCCTGATCCTGCTCGTTTCGGGCGTTCTCGCACAGGGCCTCAGCCTCACCGCAGCGG